>DASWNS010000573.1:0-9752 GCA_036399115.1 Pyrinomonadaceae bacterium
CTCTGTGTCGCTCAAAGTCCAACGCCCTTGATACGTGACGTGCTCGACGCGTGAGGCGGTGGCCGCCGCGAACATCTTCAAGGCATCGGGCGCGGCGAAAGCATCGTGGACGGAGGTGCCCACGGATGCGCCGGGGAAAAGCTGGAAGAAGGCCGCGTTGGCACTGCGGAGCGCGCCGCCCCCGTCAATGGCCGCCACCGCGCTGACCATGCCTTCGAGCATCTGCGAACTGAACAGACGCTCACGCCGCGACTCTTCGAGGCTCTTACGCATCTGCCGGAAACGCCTCTGTACTTCCCAGATCGTCGCCGCCGCGACGAGCGCGCCCACCAGCACGGAGATCCACGTCAGCATGCGTATGCGCCGCGCCGACTCGCCGACCAGAGCCGCGCGCCGGTTGCGCAACTCGAACTGTTGTTGATTGATCTCGCCGGTGAAGGCATCGACGTGATCTTCGATGGGACGAAACTTTTTGAAGCCTTCGATGGAATACTGTTCGGCGTCGTTCGTGCTCTCGATGTAGTCGGCTGCCGCGCGGCGAAACGTCTGGCCGCGCTCGGTCTGCGCGAGCGGCAGGTGGTCGAAGAGATAGAGCTGCTTCTCCACTTCGCCGCGTGCGCGCCTGAGTTTCAGGTCGAACGGGTTGATGATGCCGCCGCCCGCCTCCTTCGTGCCGCGCTCGCGCGCTTCGTTGTCGAGTTGCGTGAGCGCGCTGCGAAGCGTGAGCAGGGCTTGCATGCGGTCGGCCAGTTGTTGATCGAGTTCCTGCACTTGCTGGCTGACCGACTCGACTTCCCTCATGCTCAAATAGCCGAGCGCAAAGACGAGTATCACGAGCAACACGAAGGCGACGAGCAGGGTCGGCAGCGTGGGCGCGAGCGGCTCATGCACGAACGACGACAGGCTACCCGCCCCGCGCTCCGTTCGAACCGGGGGGCGCGCTTCTCCGGCCTCCGAAGGCAAGCGGCTGTAAACCACGCGCCCGCCTCCATCCTGCTCCTCTGTGGGTTGCCGTTCTTCCATAAAACAGTGACAAGTGACAAGTGACGAAGCAATAAAGTGCCGACGCGTCGAAGTAACTAAGCGAGGAAGTGACGAAGCGACAAGTCAAAGACAGGTTTTAGTCTTAACTCGTCACTCGTCACCCGTCACTACTTCTTAACGTCCATCCAATTCGTGCCCGTGCCGACTTCGACATCGAGGGGCACGTCGAGTTCGACGGCTGACTCCATCTCGCGGTGCAGGAGCGCGGCGACCTGTTCGGCCTCTCTCTTCGGCGCTTCGATCAGGAGTTCGTCGTGTACCTGCATGACCATCTGCGCCGAGAGATTTTCGCGCCGCAGGGCTTCGTCAACTTTGAGCATTGCGATCTTGACGATGTCGCTGGCCGTGCCTTGAATGGGCATGTTGATGGCTTCGCGTTCGGCGCGGGCGCGAATCTGGCCGTTGCGGTCGTTGATGGTCGGGAGCGGGCGGATGCGACCGTAGATCGAGCGCACGAGTCCCTGCTCGCGCGCCTGTTCGGGAATCTTGTCCATGTACTCGCGCACGCCTTTGTAGGTGGCGTAGAAATCGTCGATCACCTGCCGCGCCTCTTTGCGCGAGATGCCGACGCGCGCCGACAGCCCAAAGGGTTCGACGGCGTAGGCGATGGCGAAGTTGACGATCTTGGCGAAGCGGCGTTTCTCTTTGAGTTCCTCTTTGGTCTTGGCCTTGAAGACGAGTTGGGCGGTGCGCGTGTGGATGTCTTCGCCTTTCTGGAAGGCGTCGAGCATGACGGGATCGCGCGTGATGTGCGCCAGCAGGCGCAGTTCGAGTTGGGAATAATCGGCGGAGACGAAGACGGAGCCTTTATCGGGAATGAAGGCGCGACGGATGCGGCGACCGAGTTCGGTGCGGATGGGGATGTTTTGCAGGTTGGGTTCGGAACTCGAAAGCCTGCCTGTCGCCGTCACGGTCTGATTGAGTTGGCTGTGGATGCGCCCGTCCGCGCCGAGCAGTGCGGGGAGCGCGTCCGTGTAGGTCGTCTTGAGTTTATCGAGTTCGCGGTATTCGATAATGAGGCGCGGGAGTTCGTACTTGAGCGCGAGTTCGTCGAGCACGGAGCGGTTCGTAGAGACTTGCCCCGTCGAAGTCTTGCGCCCGGAACTGATGTTCAACTCTTCGAGCACTTCGCCGACCTGCTTGGGAGAAGTGATCTTGAACTCGCGCCCCGCTTCCTTGTAGATGCGCGCCGTCAGTTTCTCCAACTCCGCGCCGAAGAAGGCCGACAACTCGCCGAGCACGCCCGTGTCCACGCGCAAGCCCGCGTGCTCCATGCGATGCAGGAGCGGCGCGAGCGGGAGTTCGATCTCGTTGTAGATGGATTCGAGTCCCTGTTCGAGAATGCGCCCGTGCAGAACGTCTGCGGTCTGCACGGTGAAGTCCGCCGCTTCGGCAGCGCGCCAGTGCGCTTCCGTCCAGCCTTCGACGGCTTCCGTCCAACCGTCGCCGTTGACGGCTTCGCGCGCGAGGTCTGCGAGGTCGTACTTGCTGCGGATCGGATCGAGCAGGTAGGCGGCGAGCAGCGTGTCGTCGGTGACGCCTTCGATCTCCACGCCCAACTGCGCAAGCAGCGCGACCGCGCGTTTGAGATCATGTACAGACTTCGAGAGCAGGCCGTTGGCGAGCACATCGCGCAAAGGTTCGACGGCGGAGGCCGCGCCGCCTTCGAACGCCTCGAAGTCGATGAAGGCGGACGTGTGCGCGGCGGTCGAGATGGCGACGCCGGTGGGCGCTGCTTGATCGCGGCTCGCGCCCTGCTGGCCTGCGCCCGCCGGGGTCGAGTCGGCGACGGCGAAACTCCAGTGATCAACGTCCCAGAGTTTGCGCACGAGGTTGTCGAGTTCCTCGCGCGTCGTGATGCGCGTGTAGCGGCGCGCGTGCGTCTCCACGCCTTCGAGTCCGGCGGCGGCGTCGGCAAATTCGCGCGTGAGCGTCTGAAATTCGAGTTCGCGGAAAAGTTTGTAGGCGGCGAGACGGTCGGGCGGTTTGGCGCGCAGTTGATCGAGGTCGAGTTTGATGTTGACGTCGGTTTTGATGGTGGCGAGTTCGAGCGATTGGCGTATGAGGGGCGCGTTGTCGCGCAGAGACTCGCGGTAAGTCTTATGCTTAACCTCTTCCCAGCGCGCGAGCGCGTTCTCAATCGAGCCGAACTGTTTGACGATCTGCACCGCGCCCTTCGCGCCGATGCCGGGCGCGCCGGGGATGTTGTCAACCGCGTCGCCCATCAGGCCGAGCAGGTCTACGATCTGCGCGGGCGGCACGCCGAACTTGTTTTCGACCCACGCCTCGTCGCACCATTCGATGGGCGGCACAGGCTCCTTGCGTTTGACGTTCTGCGAGTTCTGCCGCATGCAGACGATCAGCGGATCGCTGACGAGCTGGCACATGTCCTTGTCGTTCGAGACGATGACGGCCTGCAAGCCAGCTTGCGCCGCCTGCACGGCGAGCGCGCCGATCACGTCGTCGGCCTCGAAGCCGGGCACGCTCAGGATGGGCACGTTGTAGGCTTCGCAGACGCGCATGATGAAAGGTATCTGCGAAGTGAGTTCTTCCGGCATCCCGTCGCGGTTCGCTTTGTAGCCCACGTCCATCTCGTGCCGGAAGGTGGGCACTTCGGACTCGAAGATGGCGGCGAGATAGTGTGGCTGCTCGTCTGCGAGAAGTTTGCGCAGCATGTTCGTGAAGACGAAGACGGCCTGTGTGACCTGACCGCTGCTGCTCGTCAAAGGTTCCATGCGCCCGCCCATCGGCGCGAAGAACGCGCGGAAGATGTGCGAGAACGAATCTATGAGAAAGACGCGTTCGGGCGGTGTCGTCCCGTTTGGAGAAGATGATGTGCGTGGCATGCGCGCTTGATGATATGAAATGCCGTGACGCGTGACAAGTGAGTTGACAGGCCGCGAGCCGGACGCCGCGCGCCCGCAAGCCTCTGACATAAAGAGAACCGCCCGCAGGTTCGGGTGAGACTTGCGGGCGGTGGCTCAGAAAATAGACCGTGGCAGCGATCTCATGGCGCGTTCAGCAGGAACACGTCCCACGCCCAGCGACCCGCCTTCGCGCCTCCGGCGGCGTCTATCTTTGCACGGTAGCGGAACCGGTTGCCGTGCTCGTCCGTGCGCTTCGACTCCTTGTAATCGAGTCGCAGGCTGACAACCTGCAAGGAGGGCAAACTGTGCAACTCCGCCGCCTCCGAGACGCCGTTGTGATTCGTGTCCTGCCACAAGCGGAGCGACGAAAAGATCGGGTCTTGTTTATCGATCACGCCGTCCGCGTTGCCGCCGTTCGTTCTCCAATCATAGACGGCGAGGGCGAGGAAGCCGTTGCGCTGCGCGCCTATGTGCGGCGGGGGTTGCGGCGTGAAGTTGCCGAACAGTTCTCGCCCGTCGTCCACCATGCCGCCGTGCTTGAGACGGGACAGTCCTTCGCCGGAGAAAACTTTGCCCGCAAAAAACTTGCGGGCATGAAGGAGAAATTCGATGTGAGCAGCTTGAAGCGTGAATCCGTCGCCTGTTGGTCGGGAGCGGGCGGGCTGTGTTCGGGCTGTCCCGGCGGACGCACTTCATTCAGTGATTGCTCTGGCTGAATTGGGAATGGCACGCCTTGATACGTTATTAGTCCTGTTCCGTCCCCGAAATTGATAAGTACCAAGTTGAACTGAACCTTTTTAGGATCGTCGCGATTCTCTTTATCTCTAAAGCTTTCATATCCTTTTACCATTTTCTCGGAAACCTTCAGGACGACGCTCTCGCCGGGCAGAATCGGCACGTCATCGGATCGGATCGGGTTGGTAAATTTCACTAATTCCCATCTGCCGTAAATTACTTGCATGCCATACTGATACCCCTGAACGATGACGTCCGGCATTTTAACACTCAAGCACAGGTAGTAGATCGGCTTGCTGCCCGTGTTCTTCACTTCGATCTCCAACTCGCGCAGCCACTTCTTGTTCCCGGGGTTCTTGAAGGACTGCTCATTCTTGAGCTTCACCTTGAGCGGCACATGCGCCGGAATCCTGTTTTCAAACTTCCTTTCCTCTTTGGAATCATCTTGTGTAGATTGCGCCGTGCTCGACACGATGCCCACCGCACAGACGGCCACGAACGGCGCGAGCAGTACGACGGCGACTAGAGTTGACTTGAGATTTCGCAGGTGAGAGAGGACGAGGTGCGTGTTCATGTGACTGACTCCTTCGGGTGGCCGCGTTGAGGTGAGAGGCGTTCACTGACTACGTACGGGCAGCTTAATCCTGCCCGCTCTGAGCGTCAAGATTTATGTGAGAGGCAGTTTTGGAACCGGTGCGCGAGGAGACAGAAGTGGCAGCACGGCTCAGACCGCGCCAGCCGCCGCACCGCGCTCCCGCTCCGCTCAACTGTGGCGCATCTGCCGCACTCGCGGCGGGCGAGTGTAGTTGTCGCGCGACAAAGGATGCCCGCTTCGACCGGTTGTGTGCGCTGTTTGCAGGGAGGAATGGAGTTTGCACACAGCGGCATGAGCGTTGCCACTGTTTACGGCTGTTTCACCGTTGCAGATGATGCGCGCCCCGACCTTAAGCGCGTTAAAGTCGAAAGGATCAATCTTCTGGAAACCTTGATCAAACAGACCACGCTTGCCGCGCCCGCAGAGACGAGCGGGATGGGATTGCACACGGGCGTTCGCGTACAGGTGCGCCTGCTCCCCGCCCCGCCCGACACCGGCTACATCTTCCTGCGCACAGACCTCGACAACTTCGAGATTCCCGCCACCGTCGAACACGTCGCCCATTCGAGTTATGCGACGACTTTGATGCGCAAGGGCGTGACGCTCTCGACGGTCGAACATCTGCTCGCAGCCCTGCGCGGCGGCGGCGTGGACAACGCCTACATCGAAGTGGACAACCTCGAACTCCCGATCATGGACGGCTCCGCGGAGGTCTTCACCGAGTTGATCGAACGCGTCGGCATCGTCGAGCAACCGGCGACGCGGCTCGCGCTGCGCGTCTGTAAAAAAGTCTCCGTGGCGGAAGGCAAACGCCGGATGAGCGTCGAACCCTCGGATGGCTTCGAGATCGATTGCATGATCGACTTCCCGCACCCGCTCATCGGCACTCAGCGCATGCGCTTCGACGCGCTTGAGGCGTCGGCGTTCGGGCGCGAGATCGCCAGCGCGCGCACCTTCGGCTTCACGGACGAGATCGAAGCCCTGCGCCGCGCCAACCTGATTCGCGGCGGTTCGATTGACAACGCCATCGTGCTCACGCCCGAAGGGATGCTGAACGAGACGGGCTTGCGCTCGCGCGACGAGTTCGTCCGCCACAAGATTCTCGACATCATCGGCGACCTCGCGCTCGTCGGCATGCCCCTGCTCGGACTCGTGCGCGCAGAGCGCAGCGGCCATCTCTTCCACGCCATGTTGATGACAAAACTGCTGCGCGACGATACGGCATGGGAAGTGGTTGACATGCCCGTCGGCGCAGTGGTGCACGCGCATGGCGATTGAAGCGCGCGGCGCGTCCGGCGCGTCAGGTGGCAATGGTTGACCGGCTTGCTTTGTTCGTCGTAAAACTTGTCTCGCGCCCCAAGCAGCGACTTCCCCGGCACAGTTCCCCCGGAAAGCTCCTGAACTTATGTCAATGAATGTCCCACAGACGGAGGCCGCTGTGTCAACCGCCAAAACGGAGAAGTTGCGCCGCTTCTCTCTCGACGCGCTCACGCAGACGCTCGCGTCGCTGAAGAACGCGCCCACGCAGAGCGAACTCGACGGGCTGTTGCGCATGCTGGAACCGGAGCCGGAAGAGTTGCGCGAACACCTCGGCTTCAAGCCGAACACCTACACGCGCCATCGCCTCTTTCGCAACGACCTCTGCGAGATGCTCGTCCTCTGCTGGCTGCCCGGCCAGTGCACCTCCATACACGATCACAACGGCTCTTACGGCGCGATCCGCATTTGTGAAGGCGCGATGGAGGAAGAGATCTTCGCGCTGAACGAGGCGGGCGAAGTCGTGTATGAGACAACCCACAGGCGCGCCGCCGGAGAGGTGACGGGCACGGGCGTGCCGGACATTCATCGTATCGGCAACGCGGAGGGCAGCACGGAACGGATGGTCACGATTCACGTCTACGCGCCGCCGCTGCGCGTCATCAACACCTATCGTCTCGGCAGCGCGGAAGTCGGCGAGTGCTGGCCGGACGACCCGGCAAACCCCGCCAACGGTTAGAAGCACAAAACAACTGTACACACGCGCAGACACGCAGGCGCAAAGTTTAATCATGCAGCAGACTTGATGATTAAACTTTGCGCCTGCGTGTCTGCGTAGTTAAACGCTTCATGCTTGCGGCGGCGGGGGTTATTCCTCGCGCACGAATTCATAGACAATCCGCAGGCGGAGTTCGTTCGGCAGAACTTCGTGGCGCACCTCTCTGGCGCGCAGGCGCAAGGAGGCGCCGCTCCCCGTCTTCGTCATCGGCAGACGCGCGGAGAGTTGTTCGGCGCGCAGAATCTCTATGGGGTTGACGCGTGCGTCGAGCGCGTCCTGCACGAGTCCGGTGATCCCTTCGCCGAGCAGCGCGGGGATCTTTTTCAGGTGCACCGCTTTGACTTCGACGCGCGCCGTCAAAGCCTGCTTCGCTTGATCGAAACTGAGATTGAGGTTCGTCTCCGCCCAGCCTTCAAATTTGAGACAGCCGATGAGCGGCGCGCTGTAAGAACCGGAGAAGGCGACGGGAGCATGGATGCGTCCCGCCTGAAAACGCACCGCCGTGCGCGTGCCGCCCATCTCTCGCTGCAAGGCGATCTCGCTCGCGCAACCCCGGCTGCCGCCTTCGGACGAGTTGCCGCGCGCCAGCGGAAAGGAGGGCGGGTTCGGCAGCGTGAACATGGCTTCGATGAGCGCGTTGAAGATCTGTTCGTTCAGCCCCACGACGACTTCGCCCGCCTGAATCGCTTTCGTCTCACGCGGGCGCGCACTCGCCTGCGCTGCACTTACGTTGCCGTAGCGCGCGATGCCGTAGCACGGCAGCGCACCCGCGTAGAGACTGAGCGCGCAAAGAAGCGAGACGGCAAACCGAGACAGAGTTTGCGAGTTGAATCCGGCGCGCGCCGGGCGCGCAGATGCAAGACTCGCAAGCGACGCACGCATCTCTCTTCTCTTATTCATCCTTCATCCCTCATCCCTCATCCTTCATCCCTTCCGCCATCCCTCATCCTTCATCCCTTCTTCCATCCCTCACAGCCCGCTGCGGATGATGTCGTGCAGCCGCAACAGCCCGACGCACGTTCCCGCTTCGTCCACGACGGGCAGGACGGAGATTTGCGAAGGGCGGTCTTCCATCAGTTGCAGCGCGGCGTAGGCCAGTGTGTCGGGCGAAGTCTTGATGGGGCGCGGCGTCATCACGTCGCGGCTGGTGAGCGTTTCGAGATCGGCGAGGCGGCTGCGCCCTAAGGCGCGGCGCAGGTCGCCGTCCGTGATGATGCCTGCGAGTTGCCCTTCGCCTTCGAGGACATTGACCGCGCCCAGCCCGCCGCGACTGATCGCCTGCACGACTTCGAGCAGCGGCGCGTCCGAGGCAATCGTCGGATTCTCCGCGCCGCCGTGCATCACATCGCCCACTTTGAGCATCAGCCGCTTGCCGAGACGCCCCGCCGGATGGTTGAGCGCGAAATCTTCCGGCGTCAGTTTCTTGCAATCCATCAAGGTCAGGGCGAGCGCGTCGCCGATGGCGAGGGCGACGGTGGTGCTCGTCGTGGGCGCGAGATTGAGCGGGCAGGCTTCCTTGTCAACCGAGGCGTCGAGCACTACGTCTGCGCGCGCGGCGAGCGTCGAGCGCAGGTTGCCGACGACGGCGATGATAGCCGTCTGCCTGTGCTTGAGAAACGGCAGCATCGCCAGTAGTTCGTCGGTTTCGCCGCTGTTGCTGATCATGATCAGGATGTCTGCGGGCGCGACGATGCCGAGTCCGCCGTGCAATGCGTCGGACGGGTGCAGGAAGACTGCGAGCGTGCCGGTGCTCGTCAAAGTGGCGGCGATCTTCTGCGCGACGTTGCCCGACTTGCCGACGCCGACCACGATCACCTTGCCCGCACAAGAGGCCAGCAATTCGACCGCCCGCTCGACCTCCGCACGCGCAATGCGCGCGGCGGTTTCGGCGATGGCCTCGGCCTCCAGTTTGAGAAAGCGTGTGAATTCCGTGTAGTGTCTCTGTTCAGCCATGCGAAACTTTCGACCGTCGCTTTAGTTCGCGCGCGCGAGTTTCGAGCATACGACGCGCAAAAGTAAAAAGGCAAAGGGCAGAAGTTAGAGGCCGGAGCCGGAGTTTAACAAGAGTCGGTTCTTACTGTTTCAACTGTTCTCTAACCTCTCATCTCTCCCCCTGCCCGTGAGGCATGAGTGTTGCCGCGCGTCGTGTGTGAGCGCGGAGAAGTTTTAATAACGCACGTATCCCGTACAAAACCGGAGGAGCAAGCATCATGGAAGAACAGGACGAACGACACGGCGAATTGCCGAGGCAGCAGGCGGGCGGGGAGACGCCCTCTTCGGACACCGGCGACATACATCGCCCGCGCCCCGCCGTCGAAAGAAAGACCGAAGACGGCACGGCGGGACAGGGACTCGGACAGGTTTCCGGCGCGACCAGAGAAGACGCGAAAGAAAAGGGATGAGGGATGAGGGATGAGGGATGAATCAGAACACAGAAGTCAGCCGGAAGACCCGCGCGGGTTGTTTTCTGACTTCT
>DASWNS010000574.1:0-9997 GCA_036399115.1 Pyrinomonadaceae bacterium
CAGAGAGCGCGGAAACGACAAGTTTCCGCGCTCTCTGCCTTTGACCCTGACGCTCTACCTTTTCGCTTACGGCGAGACAAGCGCGCCGATGTCTATGTTGTATTTCCTGATCTTCGAGTAGAGGCGCGGGCGATAGATGCCGAGCAGATTGGCCGCCGCCTGCTTGTTGCCGCCGGTGCGTTGGAGCGTCTTTTCGATGACCAGTTTTTCGATCTCTTCGAGCGTGAGGTTGGAGGGCACGTCCCACGCCGCGCCCTGCGCCGTGCGTTCAGGCACGCTGCCGTTCTCGAAGGGCAGGTCAACCGGCTCGATCTTGTTGGACTTGGCTAAGAGCACGGCGCGTTCGAGCACGTTCTGCAACTCGCGCACGTTGCCCGGCCAGCCATGCGCGAAGAGTCTCTGGTAGGCCGCCTGCGAGATGCCCGTGATCGGGCGTTGATACTTGCGCGCGTACATTTTGAAGAAGTGCTCGGCGAGCAGTTGGATGTCTTCGGTGCGTTCACGAAGCGGCGGCACGTGGATCGTGATGGTCGAGATGCGATAGAAGAGGTCGTCGCGCAGGAGGCCGTCGCGGATGGCGTCGGCGGGCGGGCGGTTGGTCGAAGAGATGAGGCGGAAGTCTACCGCGTAGGTGCGCTCCGAACCGATCTTACGATAACTGCGCTCTTGCAGGACGCGCAGGAGCTTCGGTTGGAGTTCGACGGGCATCTCGGCGATTTCGTCTAAGAGGAGCGAGCCGCCCGCCGCGTGCTGGATGAGTCCGTCCTTATCTGCGTGCGCGCCGGTGAACGCGCCTTTCGTGTGGCCGAAGAGTTCGGATTCGATCAGTTCCTTCGGGAGCGCGGCGCAGTTCACTTTGATGAAAGGCTTTTTGGCGCGCAGAGAATTGTAGTGAATGGCGTTGGCGATCAGTTCTTTGCCCGTGCCCGATTCGCCGACGATGAGGACGTTCGCGTCAGACTTGGCGACCGATTCAATCGTCTCGTAGATCGTCTGCATCTGGCGCGACGCGCCGATGATGTTGAAGTACTCCGTACGCGTCGAGAGGTTGCGGCGCATCGTCTCGGTTTCCACGATCAGTTCGCGGTGCTGGACGGCGCGCTCGATGAGTGGCAGGAGCACTTCGAACTCGAAAGGTTTTTCGAGAAACCAGAACGCGCCCGCCTTCGTCGCTTCGATGGCGCGCTGCACCGTGCCGTAGCCGGTCATCACGATCACTTCCGTGGCGGGCTGCGCGTCCTTGATGTGGCGCAAGACTTCGAGGCCGTCCATGTCCGGCAGTTGCACGTCGCAGACGGCGACGTGATGCCCGCCGCGATCAAATAGCTCGATGGCGTCCGCACCCGTCAGCGCGGTGTCCACCGTGTAACCCTCCTCGGCCAAATTCTGCTTGAGCGAATCGGCCATCATCGCCTCGTCGTCAACCACCAAAATGCGTATGTCTTTACGATCCACCTTTACTCTCCTAGATGAAAATAAGTGATGAGTGATGAGTGATGAGTGATGAGTTAAAACAGTAGACTTGTCTTTAACTCATCACTCATTACTCATCACTCATCACTTCTGAGTGGTAGCCGGACGCGCAAAGTGTCCGAGCCATGTTCGACTGTGCCGTCGTGTGCCTGAATGATCCGGGCGGCGAGTGCGAGGCGCAGACCCGTGCCGCCATTAAAACTGCTGAAAACGTCGTTATCATTGCCCGCCTTGATTCCCTGCCACTCGATGAGGGCGACCGGAGTTGTCGTTGTCGCCGCGCCCTCCGCCTCCGTCTCTTCGCGGCGCAGGTTGACCGCCGGGACGGTGTCGCGCGCGGCGAGCGAACGCGCCCCGGCATGTATGTTTTTTAGTGCCTCGGTGAGCGCGGGCGCGTCGAAGTTGCCTCGATAGTCGCCGTTATCTTCCGCCACCGGAGCGGGCGGGGCGGCGAAGTCGCCCTCGGTGGCCTGCGCGAGCAGGACGGCGAGGTCGAGCCGGGAGGCGCGTTGGAGTTCGAGCGGGCGACCGAGACGCACGAGCGTCGTCATGTCGAGCGCGGCGCGTTCGAGTCCGGCCATGATCTTGTTGATGGTTTCGAGTTCGTCCGGGGGGCGTTCGCTGCGCTCCATGCGCTTGCGCAAAAACGTGGCATAGAGTTTGAGGCCATTAATCTGATTTTTCAGATCGTGGACGATCTGCACGCTGGCGCGCCCCAACTCGATGAGTGCGTCCGTGTCGTTAATAGTCGCTTTTATCGGCTTCATTTTGCTCACAAACTCGCGCGTCGGGAGAGTTTGCCAGTTTCGTAGAGGACGTTAGGCCGCCTTCTCTATGCGAATTGAACCCGAACGATGCGGCTTTTTGTGTTGCGTTTCGATGCGGCATCTTAACAAAAAATCCGAGTGTTTGCTAGTGATACGTTTGGCGTTGGCCGCAAGACGTGGAATTATTTGCCCTCGTTGACAGGAAGGGTGTGAATGGAAGAGAACGGAAACTCGAAGTTGACTGTCCTCGTAGTGGAAGATTTCGCCGATAACCGCTTTATGATGAGAAAGTTGCTGGAGATGAGCGGTTACCGGGTGGTGGAAGCTGTGGACGGCAAAGAGGCCGTGGAGGTGGCCGAGCGAGCGCGCCCCGATTTGATCCTGATGGACTTGAGCCTCCCGCGCCTCGACGGCCTCGACGCTACGCGCCGCATACGCGAACTCGACGGGCTGGGGCGCGTCCCCATCGTCGCCGTCTCCGCGCACGACACTAACGATTTTCATGCCGACGCGCTCGCCGCAGGCTGTAACGAATACGTCACCAAGCCGATTGATTTCGACGAGTTGGACGCACTTGTGAAGAAACTCCTAGCAAAATGATGAAGTAGGAACGCGGAACGATGAAGTAAAAGCCTCTGTCTTTCATTCCGCGTTCCGCGTTCCTGCCTCGTCGTCAAGTCTCCTATGTCCGAACGCTACGCCGCCCTGCTCCGGCAGCATGAGCCTGCGCTGGTGCGCACCTTCGTTGACGTGGTTTACACAGACCGCCGGACAGACCTGCCCGCGCTGCTCTCTTATCACCAACTCATAGACTACCTGCCGGACATTTTCGACGAACTCGCGGGGGTGTTGGATAGCGCTGCGCTCGACAGCGAGATCGCGGAAGCGGTGCGTTCCCTTCGCATGCACTCGCAGGCGCGTTTTCAGCAGGGCTGTCTGATTGACGAAGTGGCACGGGAGTTGATAATTCTACGCGATGTATTGAATGATTTTCTGTGGCGCGAGGGTCGAAGAGACTCCGCCACCGCAGAGGGAGAGATTCGGGAACTGCGCGATTGTCTGCGGCGAACGCACCTGTTCGTCGATGAGATGATCGCGCAGGCGGTTTTGATCTACGCGACGAGTTTGCGTCCACAGGTGCGGACACGCACCTCCCACTGGCCGCCGCCGCGACGCCGCCGTACGGATTTCCCGGAACAATAAACCAGCCGTGATGAGACATGGCAAAAACTCTCGCAACCCGCTCGACGTGCGCACCAAGCTCTTAGTGATGCTCATCGTGCTGTCTCTGCCCATGCTCATCATCAGCCTTTTCCAGCTTGAGAGTTATCAGGAAAATCTAACCGAACAGGCCGCCACCATCGCACGCATCAAGGCCGTCGCCGCCGAAGGCGCGCTCGACGCGTGGCTCGAAAATCGTCCCGCGACCATCGCTCAGGGCGCGTCGCTCGCCCCCTCTGCGGCCTCCGAACTCTACGCGCGCCTGCGTCAACACGCTTCGCCCAACGCCGACGCCGCCCTGCTCGTCTTCGACGCCAGAGGCCAACTCGTAGCCGAACCCTCCGCGCCCTCGATTTCGCATCTGCCGTCACACTCGGCTGCCGACGTGCATCAGGAGAAGTGGAGCGACGACGTGGAACGTCTGACGAGCGAGCGACGGAGCACGCGCTACGGTTGGAGCGTGGTGGTCGGCGTGCCGCTCGCGGAGCACACTCCGGCAGGTCGCGGCTTCCTCGCGCTCACGGCGGCTTGGGCGCTCGGTCTGATGGCTTCGAGTTTTCTCTCGATCTGGGCGGTCGGGCGTTTCACCACGCCCCTGCGCCGCCTCGCCGCCTCGGCTTCGACGCTCGGACAGGGACAACTCCACGAACGTTTCGAGGTTGAGACGGACGACGAAGTGGGCACGCTCGCGGCGGGCTTCAACGTGATGGCTGCGAGTTTGGAGACGAAGTTCAACGAACTGCGCACGCAGGGCGCGTTCATCGAAGAGGTGCTCGACAGCCTGCCGCTCGGCGTCGCCGTGCTCGACTCCGGCTTGATCGTACGCAAGGCCAACACGACTTTCGCGCGCATCGTCGGGCGCGAGACGGGGTCGCTGGCAGGGCGCGGCGTCTACGAAGCGGCGGCGGGGCTGGCGGTTTTGAGCGAAGTGGTCGAAGACGTGCGCCGCACGCGCCGCGCCTTCGTCAACTACGGCCTGCCGCTCGAACTCGTCGCGCGAACGACGACGGGCGACGCGCGCAACGACCGCGAAGAAGGCACGAAATACTGGGACGTGATCCTCTGGCCGATGAGCGAGCGCAGCGAAGAGCGCGGCGACCTGCTCCTGATACTTTCGGAAGTCTCGAAGCGCGTGCGCGCAGAGAAGTTGGCGACCGCCGCCTTTGCAGCGGAGAAGTCGCGCGCGGCGGAACTCGAAAGCGTCATCAACCAGATGGACGAAGGCGTGATCATCGTGGACGCGCGCGGTCGTTACCGCGTCAACCCTGCGGCGGCGCGCATCATCGGGCGCAAGCCCGGCGAGTTTCGCGACGGCGTGGACGCGCTCATCGCAGACATGGCCTTGCGCGACGTGAACGGCAACGTCATGCCCGCCGAAGAGACGCCGCTCGGACGCGCGCTCAGGCGCGGCGAACACGTCTCCGGCGAGCACGTCCAGATCATGCGCGGCGCGACGGCGGAAGAGGGCGTGCTGGCCGTCAGCGCGACGCCCCTCATCGGCGACGGCGGCGGGCGCGAAGGCGTCGTCGCGGTCTTCCGCGACATCACGCAGGAGGTCAGGCAGTACAAAGAGTTGATGGGCGCATACGGTCGCCTGCGTGAACACGACCGCTTGAAGTCGGCCTTCGTCGCCAACGTCTCGCACGAACTGCGCACGCCTCTGAACGTCATCATCGGGCTGTGCCAGTTGTTGGAGCGCGACCGCAGGCAGCCGCTCGCGCCTTTGCAGTCCGAAGCCGTCGAACGCATGGGGCGCAACGCGCGCTCGCTGCTCGAACTCGTCAACGACCTGCTCGATTATTCGCGTCTGGAGGCGGGGCGTTCCGCGCTGCATCTGGAAGAGGTGGACGTGGCCGCCGTGACGCAGGATGTCATCAAGGGTTTCGCCGTCGAGGCGGTGGAGAAGCGCGTCCGGCTCGAAGCGGATGTCTCGCCCACGCTCGGCCCCGTGAGCACAGACCGGCACAAACTCTCGCAAGTGATCACGAATCTCGTGAGCAACGCCGTGAAGTTTACGGCGACGGGCACGATCCGCGTGACCGCCGCGCCGCTCGACGAGACGCACTGGTTTCTGGAAGTGAGCGACACGGGCATCGGCATCTCGCCCGAGGCTCTGAGTTTTATCTTCGACGAGTTCCGGCAGGTTGACGACCGGCTGACGCGTCCGTATAGCGGCGTCGGTCTGGGGCTGGCGATCACGCGCAAGATCGTCGAACTGCTCGAAGGCGAGATCACTGTGGAGAGCCGCCCCAACGAGGGCAGCCACTTCCGCATCGTCTGGCCGTTCAGCGCGCAACCGCGCACAGGCACCGGCTCGCTCATTCAGGACGCCGCGACGACCGCCGCCGCTGTCGCCTCCGGCACGGAACTCCCCGCCGCGACAGACCTTCGCCGCGAACGCCAAAACTTGCGCACACGCACGGGATGATAAAACAGTGACGAGTAATAAGTGATGAGTGATGAGTGATGAGTGATGAGTGATGGGTAATAAGTGGCGGGTGACAAGTGAAGGGTGACGAGATAAAATTCCTGTTGTTCTAACTCGTCACTTGTCACTCGTCACTTAAAGATATGTCTAGTGTAAATACGAACAACGACGACCTTGATGCTTCGCGGCGAAAAATCTTTATCGTCGCGGGGGTAGTGAGCGCGCTCTTGATCGCGGCGCTGGTCTTCTGGGCGACGCGCTCGAACCCGAACAGCGGGAGCCAACAGCCGCAACTCGCGGGCGCGATCCGCGCCGACTCGCCAGAGTTTGCGCAGATACGTGAGCGTCTCGTCGTGGATTTCAACCCGGACGACCACGCAGTGGAATCAACGCGCGCCATCGGCGACGTTGTTATCAACATGACGCCGAAGGTGCGCAACTTTACCGGGCGCACCGTGAACGGTCTGGAATTGCAGGCCACCGTCGTCGATCTCGGAGGAAACGCGATTCAGCAGCGCACAGTGATCGCCATTCCCAACCGCCAGCCCGAACTCGAACCGAACAAGGTGATTGAAGTGCCGATCCGTATGGAGGGCTTCAAGAAAGAGGACGTGCGCGCCAACATCCGCGTCGAACTGACGGGCGTGAAGTTTAAATAAGCGCGGGCGGGAAGCGGAAGGGGTCTTTATCGCCAGTCGGGCGGCTCAAGGCTCGCGGGCTGGTATTCCTGCTCCGCCGCTTCGATCTCGCCGACCTGCTGCACCGGCAGCGCACGGGCAAACTGCGCGCCGACCAGTTCGCGGAAAGCCATGTGCTGTTTCTTGCTCTTGAAGGCGCGCTTCGGGATCATCGCCGCCATCCGAATCTCCTTCCCGTAGATGAGCGCGTAGCAACTCTCACCTTCCAGCACGTCCGTATATAACTTCCAGCTATGTTTCGACTCGGCGAGCTTCGACTGCACCTCGATGTGTTCGTCTGTGAAGGTGACGGTCATGCCGTAGCGGAACCTGATGTCGCCTCTGTAGCAACGCCGCGCGAAAACGTCGAACTGAAAGAAATAGAGATAGATGAGCAACGGCAACAACGAGCCGACGATCAACAGCGTGGACAAAAATTCCACGTCGAACGCGCTCAGCAGCAAAGAGGTTCCCAGAACCATAAAGACGCAGCTTGTCGCGGCGCGTGCAAGCCTGTGCGTCGCCTTTGGGCTGACGATCAGGTGAGAGGCTTCGATGAACTCTTTTTCCGAGAGTTTGAAGTTAACGGTAATTGCTTCCATAACACATGACGAACGGATCAACGCGGGCGAAGATGGCGAAAGCGCGTTGATAGATAATGCGGATTGGAATCGGCGCGTGTCAATTGTCGCTCGTAAAAAGTTCTTCGAGCGGGTTGCCGACGGGTTGGACGGAGACGAGCGTTGCGCCGGAGGCGCGTGCGGCGCGGAGCGCGGCGTCAACGTCCTGTTCGCCCGCGACTTCCAGACGCGCCCCGCCCGGCGTCCGGGTCAGCCGCGCGCCGTCCAGTTTCTTCAACTCCGGTTCCAACTGCGACAAATTTGCGCCCGCGACGATCAATTCCATCGCGCGCGTGTGGCTGGCGGCCAGGCGCAGGTCTGCGAGGCGTCCGATGTGCGCGAGCCTGCCGCGCTGAAGAATGGCCGCGCGGTCGCAGAGCACTTCGATGTCGGCGAGGATGTGCGAGCAGAAGAAGACGGTCGTGCCCGTCGTGCGCAGAGAGGCGATGAGGTCGCGCACTTCGCGGCGGCCTACAGGGTCGAGGCCGCTCATCGGTTCGTCGAGAAAGACGATAGAGGGTTGGTTGACCAAAGCCTGCGCCAGCCCGACGCGTTGCAGCATCCCTTTCGAGAACTTGCGCAGTTGCTTGTCCCAACTCTTCTCTTCGAGGCGGACGAGTGCGAGCATCTCCGCGGCGCGGGTGCGGCAGTCGCGGCGCGTGTAGCCGAAAAGCTCCGCGCAATATTCGAGCAGTTCGCGCGCGGTCAGGTAATCATAGAAGTAGGGGTGTTCGGGGAGATAGCCAATCGAAGCGTGCATGGAGATCTCTTCGATGTCGCGCCCGAGGATGCGCGCGCGCCCGGCAGTCGGGTAGATAAGACGCATGAGCAGTTTCATCGTCGTGGATTTGCCCGCGCCGTTTGCGCCGAGGAAGCCGAAGATTTCGCCTTCTTCGACGGCGAGCGAAAGGCCGTCGAGCGCGCGCACCTTGCGCTTGCGCCAGAAGCCGACTTCGTAATCTTTCGACAGATCATCAATCTCAATTGCGGCTGCCATCTCTCATTCTCCGTGAACTGATCAAGACAGGAATACGGTTCGGCCTTTTAGTGTCTCGCGCCCGATCAATACTTGCGTATGATCTCCGACTTCTCGCCGAGTTCCACTTCGCAAGGCTCCGGTTTGATGACGTAGGCGACGCCCGAAGGGTCGAGCGGTGCGCCGTAGGAATCGAGCGGGACGCGTGCGGCGCGAAGCAGCGGCGCAACTTCGCGCCACGCCTGCGGGCAGTTGCCCGTGCGCGTGCGGTGCGGGTCGAGCACGGTGCGGCGGAGCGCGTCCATTTCGTCGAGCGATTGGAGTTGGAGCAGGCGCGAGAGGGCGAGTCTCTTCGTCTGCTCGTCGTCGGTCTGTTGATACATGTTCTGGTAGATGGCGCGGGCAGTTTCGCGGCTGCCGCCTTTGGTCGCCATCTGCGCCGACATCGCCGCGAGCCAGGAGGGTGCGCCCTCGATACGCGCGCCCGCCGCGTATGCTTCGCTCGCTTCGGGAAAACGATTTTGTTGCCAGTAGATGTAACCGAGATAACTGTGGAGTCGCCACGCCTGCGGGTTGGCGGCGATGCCTTTCTTAACCAGCTTGATCGCGGCTTCAACGTCAACCGCCGGGAGGACAATCGCGCCGTACTGGTAAGCGGCGAGAAACTGCGGGTCGAGCGTCGTCGCGTTGTCTAAGAGCGGCGCGAGGATTTTCAGGTTGAGCGCGCTCAGGTCGTCAATCTGGATCGCGCCGTCGTGCGCGCCGATCTTGCGACCGACATATTGCAGCGAACGCATCCAGTACCAATCCGCCGCTATCGCGTTGAACCCCAGACTGAGGCGGCGCGCCTGTTCCGGTTTCAGGTACAACTCTTCCGACGCCTGCGCAAGTTGCTCGGGACGCGGGCGACGCGCCTCCAGCCAGCGCGACAGACCTGCCGACACGCCCAGCCCGCAGACGATAATCAACGCCAGCGCAAACTCGCGCCTCCTGATACGCGTCCGGCCTCCCGCATCCTTTCGCGCGGCGCGTCCGGTTGTTGTGGCTCCTGTTTCCGTGTGGCCTGTCATTTGAAATTGCGACGGTTAAAGATCAGGATCGAGGCGGCCAGCAGGACGGCGATGTAGACGAAGGCGTAAGCGAGCGCGACGCCGAAAGCGGCGGGCGCAGGCGTGAGGCCGTGCCCCGCCTCGGTGATGACCGTGTAGTGGGAGAGATTGGGGAGCAGGTAGTAGAGCGTGCCGAAGAAGATTTTCGCGCTCGCCGTCCCGTTCGACCCGGCCAGCAGTCTCATGTCCGCGCTGAAGTGGCCGATGATGAAGACGGCGAAGGTGAGCAAGGCCGAGAGCGCGGGCGAAGAGAAGGAAGAGAAGAGCAGCGCGACCGCGACGACGATCATCAACTCGACGAAGATCAAAATGATCGCAGGCCAGATCGTTACGACGAGCGGATCGTAGCCGCCGCGCACGTAAACAAGCGCGAGCGAGACGCCCGCTCCCATCACCAGCACATTGACGGCGAGCGTCAGGCACAGGCCGAGGTATTTGCCTACGAGAAACTCGCCGCGCCCGACGGGCTTGGCGAAGATGGCATAGACCGTGCGCCGCTCCAACTCCTTATAGACCAGCCCGACGCCCACGAAGATCGCGATGAAGACCCCGAAGAGCAGCATCGCGCTCAAAGACATGTCAACAATGATCTTGGCTTCCTGCGCCGCCGAGAGGTCGCCGATGAAGATCGCGCCGCCGGTGAGCAGGAGGACGAAGAAGACCAGATTGTAGAGCACGCGGTCGCGCACGGCTTCACGGAAAGCGTTACGCGCAATGGAACGGACG
>DASWNS010000575.1:0-3438 GCA_036399115.1 Pyrinomonadaceae bacterium
GCAGGGACCCAAAGGTCCGCAAGCCGAAAAAGTGACGAAGGCGTAATCTCCCCCTCATCAGCTTTCGCTTAGGAAAGCCACTGGCCGCTTCCGGTTTCTCAGAGCCGGTAAGCGTTGGATAAGCCCGAAGAACTCGACCGAAGTTCCGACAGGCAAAAGATCAAAGGCGCGCTCTGGAAACTTCCAAGGAGCGCGCCTTTGATCTTACAGAGCGACTTGATCTCGCTTAACCAACTCTCCGCCTATCTGCTCCCCGCTTATTTGTCGGCCTTCGCCTTGAACTGCACGCGCCCGCCTTCCAACTTCACCGAGTATTGCACGCGCTCGCAGCCCAGACGCTCTTTCAACGTCTCGGTCTTCTGCGCGAGCATGCGTTGAAACTGCGGGAACGAAAAATCCTCCACGCGCTCGCCGCACTGCCGCTTTGCCTCGACGAGCGTGTCATACAGGCTCTTCACCGTCGGCTCGTCCGCGTGTGCGTCGGCGCATACAAAAGTCGTGCGCCCGGTTGCGGCGGGCTGTGCGTCCTTCTCTTTTTTCGCCGCGCTGCCGCGCAAGCTACCGCGCCCTTCCTCTCGATCTTGAATCGTGCGCCGCCACAGATCGCGAAACGAAGTATAGCGAGCGACGAGCGAATTGTACTGATAGCGTTGGGCGTAAGTGAGTTGGCGTTCGTCCGCCAGGCGTTTGATGAGCGTTTCGACGCGCCCCTTCGTGTCGTAAGGTGGACGCTTCGAGGAGCCGTTGAAGTAAATATCGAATTCAACTTTCAACTTGCGCACGTCGTCTTCGAGCCTGACGAGTTGCTCGTCAATGGTCGGTTGCGCATCGCGCTCGATGATGACTTTTTTGAGTCCCTGTTGCTGTTGGCGCTCTTTCGCCCGGCGCGCAAAACTATTTTGACGAATTGGCACGGCTTTATTACTCCTCACCCGCGCTCTCTGGCGTAAGCGCGTCCCTTTCAAACATAACGGTTGGTCAAAGGCAGTGTCAACGAAAATAGTTTTCTGCTGTTCGCGCTCCCTTATACGTTGTTCGTCCTCCCCTGTTTATTGCTATCATTCACCGCTCTTTAACCCTAAAATGCTCAGGTATCGCCAGACAACCCAACGGACAAACGGCCACCGACGACGGACAAACTCCTATGCCTGCCACACAACTTCTCCGCGCCCTGCCTTCCATTGACGCTTTGCTTCGCACCGACGCTGCGCGCACGCTCGGCGAACGCACCGGCTTGCAGCGTCTAACCGCGCTCGCGCGTAGCGTGACCGATGAACTGCGCGCAGAGTTGCAGGCGCGTGCGAGCGCGGAGACTGCGGGCGCCGCTCCGGCTAATGGCGATCTCTCACGCGAAGCGTTGTTGGCCGAGGCGGTCAAACGTCTGGAACGCGCCGTCGAGCGTGTGGAATCGAGCGGGCTGCGGCGCGTCATCAACGCGACCGGCGTGATCCTGCACACCAACCTCGGGCGCGCTCCGCTCTCCGACGCCGCGCGCCGCGCCGTCGCCGACGAAGCGGCGGGCTACTGCACGCTCGAATATGATCTGGAAACAGGCACGCGCGGACGGCGCGGGGCGGGCGTGGAAGAACTGCTCTCAGAGTTGACCGGAGCGGAAGCCGCGCTCGTCGTCAACAACTGCGCTGCCGCCGCTCTGCTCATCCTCTCGACGCTCGCGCGCGACGGCGAGACGATCATCTCACGCGGCGAACTCGTAGAGATCGGCGGCGACTTCCGCGTCCCCGATGTGATGGCGCAGTCGGGCACGCGCATGGTCGAAGTCGGCACGACCAACCGCACGAAGCTCGACGACTACAAGAACGCCATCAACCTTGAGACGCAACTTATCCTGCGCGTCCACCCTTCAAATTATCGTATCGTCGGATTCACCGCCGCGCCCGCGCTCGCAGAACTCACCGCGCTCGCGCGAGATAACAATCTGCTCGTCTACGAAGACGCAGGCTCCGGCGCGCTCGACGATCTCGGCGCGTACCGGCTACAGGACGAACCCGTCATACGCGAGTCCATCAGACAGGGCGCGGACATCGTCTCCTTCAGCGGCGACAAACTGCTCGGCGCGACGCAAGCCGGGCTTATCGTCGGACGCCGCGCCCTCATCGAACGCTGCCGCAAAAATTCACTCTATCGCGCTCTGCGCGCCGACAAACTTGCGCTCGCTGCGCTTGCCGCCACGCTCGCCGCCCACGCACGCGGCGCAAGCGTGGCGGAAGTGCCCACCATGCGCATGCTCGCCGCCACGTATGCAGAGATCGAGGGACGCGCACTCGCCTTCTTGCGCCGTGCAACCACGCGCCTCGCGCCCGACTCCTTCAAGTTCGAGATCATCGCAGGAGAATCTGCCATCGGCGGCGGTTCCGCCCCCACCACGCACCCGCCGACCGCCCTCATCGCCATCACGCACACGCGCTTTTCAGCCGTCGCGCTCGAAGCCAAACTGCGGCAGGCGCGCCCTCCCATCGTCGCACGCATCCTCGACGAACGCGTCGTACTCGACTTGCGCACGGTCACTGCCGGAGAAGAGTCCGAACTGCTCGACGCGCTCGCCGCGCTCTCATAAATAAGGAGCGACGAAAAGGGCGCGCGTTGCGGGGCGAAAAAACTGCTTGCCTCAAACCGCCCTGCCAAGTCATACTGAATGTTGGCCTGTGCGCGCTCTCGACGGCCATTATCTTGAACGCCCGCCTCCGGCTCCTCGGAAATAAAGTTTTGAAACGTCCCAACAACTACCTACTCAAGCTGCTCTATGTTTGCGTCGCGATCTTTCTGCTCGCGGCTTTAACGCTGCAAGTCTTATCGAGCATGGGCAGGCTTCCGGTGACGCTGCCGCCGGGCGTTCCGATGATCGTCTCGGTCGCCTCGCTCATGCTCGCCCTCGGCGTTCTGCTGCGTCGCCTCTGGCTCATCGACCGCCTGCTCGCGCGCCAGCAACCGCAACGCGCCACGCCACTCTTCCCGGATCATCCCGTGCGCGAAGTCCTGCAAATGCAGGAGGTCGAACAGGAGCGCAGCCAACGCATCTCACGCATGTCGCACGAACTGCGCACGCCCATCACGAGCATCAACGGTTTTGCGGAATTGTTGATGGGCGACGAAAGCGTCTCCGGCGAAGCACGCGAGTTCGCCGGAATCATCCACACCGAAGCTCAACGACTCTCCCAGATGATCAACACCGTCCTCACCGAAGTCCAACTCGCGCAAGACACCGGGATGAGCGAACAGTGACAAGTGACGAGTGATAGGTGACGAGTGACAGGTTAAAAAGCCGTCAAATCGTCAATCGTTAATCGTAAAAAGTGAATCGTGAATAGAGAAGAGTTATTCCCTCTATTCACGATTCACTTTTTACGATTCACTCTCTTGTCCCGTCACCTGTCACTTGTCACCTGTCACTGTTTATTGATCCTTCCCCGGCAGGTGGGG
>DASWNS010000576.1:0-1642 GCA_036399115.1 Pyrinomonadaceae bacterium
GGATGCCGCCGGAGGCTTCGAGCAGCACGCTCTGCGACAGTTCGCGCGCGAGTTCGACGAGCGGGCGCGTCGCCTCCGGCGTCAGATTATCGAGCAGCAGAATATCCGCGCCGCTCGTGATCGCTTCGCGCAGGTCGCGCTCGCTTGAGACTTCGACCTCGATCTTGTGCAGGTGGCCGACCGACTGGCGCGCGCGTTCGACCGCCGCGCCGACGCCGCCCGCCAGCGCAATGTGATTGTCTTTGATGAGCACCCCGTCGTCCAAACCGAAACGGTGATTGCGCCCGCCGCCCGACTCCACCGCGTACTTCTCAAGCATGCGCAAGCCCGGCGTGGTCTTCCGCGTATCCACGATCTGCGCGTTCGTCCCTTCTATCGCCTGCACGAACGCGCGCGTCGTCGTGGCGATGCCGGAGAGACGTTGCAGCAGATTCAGAGCGACGCGTTCGCCCGCCAGCAGCACGTCTGCGAAACCGTTCGTGCGCGCGATGACCTTGCCCGCTTCCACCTCGTCGCCGTCGGAGAAGAAGGCTTCGAGTTGCTGCTGCGAATCGAGCGTGGAGAAGACGGCCTCCGCCGCTTCGAGTCCGGCAATAACGAGCGGCTCTTTGGCGAGAAAACGACCGCGCGCGTGCGCGTTGCGCGCAATGGTTGACTGCGTGGTGATGTCGCCGCGTCCCAGGTCTTCGCTGAGAAACGCGCCGATCTGTTGAAAGAGCGCACCTTCGTCGAGCCACTTCATTCTGCGAACGCCTCCATGCTCTGCCTGAGCGCACCTGTTCGTTGCTCGATGTCCGTCATGCGTTGCCGCAACTCCGTCACCTTTTCGGCGGGCGCACGGGAGACGAAATTTTCGTTGCCCAATTGCCCACGCAGACGCTCCGCCTCTTTAGTCAACTTTTCCTCTTCCCGGCGCAGACGCTCGCGCTCCTGTGCGAAGTCGATCAACCCTTCGAGCGGCACGGCCACCTCCGCGCCGCCCGCCAGCACCGCACGCGCCGACGCACGCGGCGCATCCATGTTTTCCCTGATCGAAATGTTCGACGCGCGCACGAGCCGCGCGATCTGCGTCGCGCCCGCTTCAAACACCGCACGCAACTTCGCGTCCGGCGCACCGACGAGTACCGGCACGGCCTCGCCCGGCTTGATGTTCATCTCCGAACGGATGTTCCGCACGCGCGAGACGAGTTCGATAATCGCAGCCACTTCCGCTTCGGCGCGTTCGTCAATCAAAGCCTCCTGCGCCTGCGGGTAAGCCGCGAGCATGATGGTCGGCTTCGCGCCCGCGTAGGCCGGGTGGAGTTGTTGTTCGCCGATGCCCGGTAGCATCTGCCAGAGTTCTTCCGTGATGAAGGGCATGAAGGGGTGGAGCAGGCGCAGAGCCTGTTCGAGCACCGTCAGCACACGGCTGCGCGCCGCCGCGCGTGCGGGCGAGCCTTCTGTCGCCGTCACCTCCGACTTCGACAGTTCGATGTACCAGTCGCAAAAATCATCCCAGAAGAAATGATAGAGCGTCTGCACCGCCGCGTGAAACTGGTACTTCTCAATCGCTTCGCCAACCGCGCGCGCCGTCTTGTTCAGACGCGACACGATCCAGCGATCATGCAACGCCCAACTGTCGCGGTTTTCGTCGAAGCCTTCG
>DASWNS010000577.1:0-4306 GCA_036399115.1 Pyrinomonadaceae bacterium
CAGTTGCTTGCGGCGTTCTTCCGTCAGAGCCGGGATCGGCACGCGCACCATCTTGCCGTCGTTTGAAGGGTTCAGGCCGAGGTCGGCGGTGCGAATGGCCTTTTCAATCGCGTTGAGTTGCGATTGGTCCCAGGGCTGCACGGTGATCATCTGCGGCTCCGGGACGTGGATCGAAGCCATCTGGTTGAGCGGCGTCGGCGTGCCGTAATAATCGACGACGACCGGATCGAGCAGCGTTACCACCGCGCGCCCCGTGCGCACGCTCGACAACCTGCGGCGTAAATCATCAACCGACGCCTCCATGCGCGGGCGCGTCTCTTTAATCACATCTTTCTCGCTCATATGTTCTCCGAGTGACGAGTGACAGGTTGAAGACAAGCCTTTTGCTTTAACTCGTCACCTGTTACTTGTCACTGTTCTTCTGGTTTCTCCATGCAAACTTTCGTGCCGACTCCCGCTTCGCCCATCACGACCCGCATGATGTTGCCGGAGTTGCGCATATTGAAGACGACGATGGGCAACCCGTTGTCCATGCAGAGCGAGATGGCCGACGCGTCCATCACCTGCAAGCGTTGCTCTAAAACTTCTCTATACGTGATGCAATCGTAGCGCGTAGCCGTCGCGTCCTTCATCGGGTCGGCGTTGTAGATGCCTTCGACCTTCGTGGCCTTCAGGATCACTTCTGCCTTGATCTCCAGAGCGCGCAAGGCCGCCGCCGAGTCCGTCGTGAAATAAGGATTGCCCGTGCCGCCCGCGAAGATAACGACGCGCCGTTTCTCCAGGTGGCGGATGGCGCGGCGGCGGATAAAGGGTTCGGCCACTTCCGGGATGTTGAGCGCGGAAAGGATGCGCGTGTGCACGCCCGTCGTCTCCAGAGCGTCTTGCAGCACGCAGGCGTTCATCACGGTGGCGAGCATGCCGATGTAGTCCGCGCTCGAACGATCCATGTTGCCCGCGCTCTTCGAGACACCGCGAAAGATGTTGCCGCCGCCGACCACGACCGCCACCTCGACGCCCGTGTCGTGCACGGCCTTGATCTCTTCGGCCACCCTGCGCGCCACGTCAACGTCAACGCCGTACTCCCGCGCGCCCATCAAAGCCTCGCCGGAGATTTTCAGTAGAATCCGGCGAAACGCGGGCGCGGCAGGCTGGTCGTCGGCCATCAGTGTCTCAACTTTACTCATCGGTGCATTCTTCGTCGGCGGAAACTTCAATGGCGAAATTCGGATTGCGGATTAGAAAACAAAAAAGTCTGTTTTCTATCACCCGCGATCCGAATCTCGCCGTGGATTAGTTTCCTGCGAGCGCGGCCACTTCGCCGCCGAAGTCTTCGTCGCGCTTGGCGAGTCCCTCGCCCATCTTATAACGCGCGAAACGACGCACGGTAATGCGTTCGCCGGTTTTCGAAACCTTCTCGGTCAACAGATCGCCGACGGTCTTGGCCGGGTCTTTGACGAACGGCTGGTCGAGCAGCACCGCTTCCTCGTAGAACTTGTTTAAGCGGCCTTCGACGATCTTGTCGATCACCGTATCGGGCTTGTTCGCGTTCTTCGGATCGTTTTTGGCCTGCGCGCGTGCGATCTCGCGTTCCTTGTCGAGGTCGCCCGCAGGGACTTCCTCACGCGTCACGTAGCGCGGTTCTGCCGCCGCGACGTGCATGGCGATGTCTCTGATGAGCGATTGGAATTCGTCTGTGCGCGCAACGAAGTCCGTCTCGCAGTTGACCTCGACGAGCACGCCGACCTTGCCGCCCATGTGTATGTAAGAGCCGACCGCGCCCTCTGCCGCGACGCGACCCTCCTTTTTCTTCGCCGAAGCGAGGCCGCGCTTGCGCAGCAACTCGATAGCCTGTTCTTCGCTTCCGCCCGCCTCCGTCAGCGCGTTCTTGCACTCCATCATCCCCGCGCCCGTCTTCTCGCGCAACGATTTAACGCCCGCTGCTGTGATCTCTGCCATGATTGCTCTCCTGAATAGCTGTTAGCTGTTAGCTAAACCAAAAAACTTCCGGCTAACAGCTTTACTAAAACAAAGCGCAGCCCGGCGGTTGTCCGCTGTTGGAGGCTGCGCTCGCCGAAAAATCGAATCTTAACCTATGGGGAAATTACTTTGCGACGCCGACCGACTCCGCGCCCTTCGTCTGATGCGCGTCGTCCGGGCGAGGCAGTGCGGACTCGTCTTCACCGCCGCCGCTCGCTCCGCGCACGGGCGCGCCCGTACCTTCAACCGGATGATCGCCCACGCTGTCGGGCTGTTGACCCGTGCGCCCGAAGCCGATGTTGCCGGGCACGGACACTTGCGTCTGCGTCGAAGGCGCGCTCGCGCCCATGTCCGTGTAGTTCTGCGCTTCGCGTCCGGGATCGCGCGCCGTCGTCACGGACGAGGTGCCGTCGCCGCTCGCGCTGAGGGAGTTTCTCGTGCCTGTATCGGTGGCCGCTCCGGTCGTCGCGCCTGCCGCGCCCATGTCCTGTGAGGCTGCCGCCGTGCCGTCTTCGTCCGCAGCTTTCGAACGCATCTCCTGTCCTTCGACCACCGCATCGGCGATGCGCGAGGCGAAGAGACGCACGGCGCGCAGCGCGTCGTCGTTGCCGGGGATCACGTAGTCAATCCCTTCGGGCGAGCAGTTCGTGTCCACGACGGCGATGACGGGGATGCCGAGGCGGTTCGCTTCCTGCACGGCGATCTCTTCCTTGCGCACGTCGATGATAAAGAGCGCGTCGGGCAGGCGCGTCATGTTCTTGATGCCGGAGAGGTTCTTCTCCAGCGTCTCGCGCTCGCGGTCGAGCTTGATGCGCTCCTTCTTGGTGAGCATCTCGTAACGCCCGTCCGTCTGCATCGTTTCGAGGTCGCGCAGACGCTTGATGGACTTCTGCACGGTCTGGAAGTTGGTGAGCAGTCCGCCGAGCCAGCGTTGATTGATGTAATACTGGTTGGCGCGCGAGGCTTCTTCGCGGATGGCGTCCTGCGCCTGTCGTTTCGTGCCGACGAAGAGGATGGTGCGCCCGCGATCTTCCGAAGCCATGTTGGTGACGAAGCCGATGGCCTCGCGAAACATCTTCTGGGTCTTTTGCAGGTCGATAATGTTAATGCCGTTGCGTTCGCCGAAAATGTATTCCTTCATCTTCGGATTCCAACGCCTGACTTGGTGGCCGAAATGTACGCCCGCCTCCAAGAGTTCTTTCATCGTAACCGTGACTGCCAAAAGTGAGCCTCCTTAGTTGATTGGTTTAATGTACTCGCCGTGCCCGTTCCCGCGTCTCCCGACAAAGGGAGAGCAACCAACCCGGACGACGACAATGGACTAACTGCAAGTGACGAGTGACAAGTGACAAGTGACGAGTAAAAGCTGTTTTCGCTTGTCACTCGTCACTTGTCACCTGTCACTGAATTCTTATCGCTTCGAGAACTGGAAGCGTTTGCGTGCGCCCTTCTGCCCGTACTTCTTGCGTTCCTTGATGCGCGGGTCGCGTGTCACGAGTCCGGCCTGTTTCAAGGTGGGGCGCAGGTCTGCGTTGAACTCCATCAGGGCGCGCGTGATGCCGTGGCGGATCGCTCCGGCCTGTCCGGCGGGGCCGCCGCCGTCAACGTTGACGAGGATGTCGAACTTCGACACCGTCTCGGTCAACTGCAAGGGCTGGCGAATCACCATGCGCAACGCCTGATTCGGAAAATACTGATCAAAGCCTTTTTTGTTGACTTGAATTTCGCCCGTGCCGGGTCGCAGGTAGACGCGCGCCGTAGAGGTCTTGCGCCGTCCCGTTCCGTAATACTGAATATCAGCCACGATGTTTCGTCCTTAAAAATCTGAAGAGGTGGAAATTACTGTTGCTGCTGCCCGGCGCGCGGGTCGAGCGCGAGCGGTTCGGGCTTTTGCGCCGCGTGACGATGATTGGCGTCCCCATAGACTTTCAACTTCTTGCCCATCGCCTTGCCGAGTTTGTTCTTCGGAAGCATTCCGCGCACGGCGAGTTCGATCACGCGTTCGGGGTGCCGGGCAAATTGATCCTTGACGCTGATCTCGCGCAAGCCGCCGGGGTAGAGCGTGTGATGGCGATAGACTTTCTGCTCGGCCTTCGCGCCTTTGAAGACGGCCTGGCGGGCGTTGATCACGATCACGTGGTCGCCCATGTCCATGAAGGGCGTCCATTGCGGGTTGTTTTTGCCCGAAAGCACGCGCGCCACTTCCGTGGCGAGCCGCCCGACCGTCTGCCCCGCCGCATCGACGACGTACCATTTGCGTTTTTCAGCGAGACCCTGCCCGCTCGGAAAGTATGTTGACATAGATAACTCTCTAGGAAAATAGCGTCTG
>DASWNS010000578.1:0-16505 GCA_036399115.1 Pyrinomonadaceae bacterium
ACTCGCGTGTTTTACGCGCACTTACTTTCCAACGCGGGACGACACACGGAAGCACTGGCAGAAATAAAACGCGCCAGAGAACTCGACCCGCTATCCTCATTCGCCGCCGCGCTCGAAGGACAATTTTTATTACACGCCGGACGCACCGATGAAGCGTTAGACAGATTGCAGAAAGCGATTGACCTCGACCCGAATTTCTATTTCCCTCACCTATTTGCCATCAGCGCGTATACCGAGAAAGGAATGTACCGGGAAGCCATCGCCGAAGCGCACCGGGCGAAAGCGCTTGCACCCGACCAAACCATGTCAGACGCCTACGAGGCTTACGCTCTGGCGAAGTCGGGCAAACGCGATGAGGCGCGCGCGGTGCTTGAAAGATTATTGAAACTGTCAGAACAGGCAGAGAAGCGTTTCGTTCCGCCCTACCACATCGCGCTGATTTATAACGGTATGGACGAGCGCGACGAGGCGTTTGCGTGGCTGGAGCGGGGAGTTGTACAGCGAGACGCGAAAATGACTTTTCTAAAGGTCGAACCGAAATGGAATAATCTTCGCTCAGACCCACGCTTCGCCGAACTCATGCGCAAAGTCGGACTCCCGCAGTAACCTTGAAACCGGGCATTAATCTCACGCCGCCTTCCTGCGTACCTCTTGCACACCTGAGGCTATAAAATCCCGTCGAAATTGATTACTCGGCGGTCAAGTTGTTGAATTTTTCCTTGATGTTTTCCGCTATCCGCATCTTGCGCCGGTTGGCGTCCACCGCGACGTAGACGACTTCGGCCTCCGTCACCTTGATGCGCTCGCTGGTGCCGCCGTAGCGTTCGGCTTCGACGACGACGCGGATCGTGATCGAAGTTGTGCCCATGCGCACGGTGCTGGCGTAGAAGCTGACAAGGTCGCCGACGAAGACGGGCTGGTGAAAGATGACCTCGCGCATGGCTACCGTGACGAAACGCTCGATCTGCGTGCGGCGGTGCGCTTCGACCGCGCCCGCGATGTCTATGTAGCTTAAAATGATGCCGCCGAAGATGGTGCCCTGCGGGTTGGTGTCGCGCGGCAGGAGGGTGAGACGGATGGCCGGGTCGCTGTATTCCATGAATTTTTCGGGTGCGGCGCGCGTTGCCCGCGTCGGGCGAGACGACCGCCAAAGACCGCTTCCTGATCAGGTTTGTCAGATTTGATAAACGTGAGAGCATGGACGCGCGTTCCCACGGCTGTCAAGCCGAAGGCGAAAAAGGAGCGCGCCGCGCAGCCAACTGTGCCCGCCCTGCCCTCATCTAAAATCTTGCCGCGCCGAAGAATTTTTTTTTAACGCCTCAGTGGATTTTCGCACAGTCCGGTACTGTGAAGGGCGGCGCGACGCTCGTATCGCAAACAAGATGCGGCGAGTATAATTGCCCGCAGCAACGTTAAATTTAGACTTAGTCCTCCAGAAAAGATTTTATGCCAAACTCCTTCTCGCGTTTCTACGCCGTTCGCGCGCTTCTGGTCGCGATTTTCGCCGCGCTCGCCTTCGCTTCGAACGTCTCCGCGCAACAGCGCGGCGGCGGCACGCGCTTCGACGTGACCAACTATCGCATCGAAGCCGAACTCCGCCCCGCCGAGCACCTCCTGCGTGCCAACGCCGACGTGACCTTCACGCCGCTCGACACGACGCGCTCGGTCGTCTTCGAACTGAACGGCGCGCTCAAAGTCGAGAGCATCGAACGCAACGGCAAGCCGCTCGCCAATTTCGTGCAAGACCCTGCGGGACTGGAATCCATCGGGCCGAACGTGCGCGTTGACCTCGGCGAAGTCGTCCCGGCGAACACGCCCGTCACGCTGCGCTTTCGCTGGTCGGGCGCACTCGTCACGGCGGAAGGCGGACCCCTCGTTACGCGTCGTCTCGCCTACGTCGGCAACGAAGGCTCTTACCTGATGTACGCCGCGCGCTGGTTTCCCTTTCACGACTACGCGGCTGATCGCGCGACGGCAGACATCACCGTTATCGTCCCCAACGGCTTTCAGGTTGCGGGTTCGAGCGACGAGCCGCCGACGCAATCAGCAGGTGCGGCGGGCACCACGCGTTATCGCTTCGTTCACCGCCAGCCCGCCCTTATCGGCAACATCGCCGCCGGGCGCTACGTAACGCGCACGCTCCGCATTGGCGGCTACGAATTGCAGTTCTTCGTGCAGCCGGGGAGCGAAGGGCGCATCGAGCGTTTCGGCGAAGTGTTGGGTCAGGCGTTGCAGTTTTACACGAAGCAGTACGGCGCGCCCGCTTTCGGCACGCGCTACACCATCGCGCAGATTGACGACGACAGCCTTGAGGCTTACGCCGCGCCGGGGATGCAGTTCCTGTCGGCCAGCTTCTTCGATCCGGCGCGCACGACCAAAGAGGAACGCTTGCAGCGCGAGGCCGCCTATCAATGGTGGGGCTTTACGGTCGCCTTGAAATCTTTCGACGATGCGTGGCTCTCGCAAGGCTTGGCCGAGTGGAGCGCGTTCGCCCTGCGTGAATCGTCGCTCTCGGGCGCGCAACTCGACGCCTCGCAGCGCGACATGCAGGAGCGCGCACTGATGTTCGAACAGTCGGCCTCGATCCTGCGCGCGCCGTCCACGCTCGACGATACCTCGCCGCAGTATCAATCCATCGTCTTCTACAAAGGCGCGATGGTCTTCCGCATGCTGCGCGAGACAATCGGGAAAGAGAAGTTTGACGCGCTGCTCCGCACGCTGTTCGAACAGTATCGCGGCAAGAGCGTCTCCATAGACGATTTCGAACGCCTCGCCTCGCAGCAGGTGGGCACGAACATGCGCTACTTCTTCGCGCGCTGGGTGGAAGGCACGGGCGTCCCCGAATTCACGGTTGACTACCAGATCATACGCACGCGCACCAACAAGTTTCGCGCACGCGGCACGGTCAAACAGAACTTCGAGGGCTTGCGCATGCCCGTCGAGGTGATGCTGCGCGCCGAGGGCGACAACCAGAACCAGATCACGAGTGTCCGCATCGAGGAGAAGAGCGAGGACTTCGATTTCGAATCGAACGGCGCGCCGCTCGAAGTGATCGTCGATCCGAACAACAAGATCCTGCGCCTTTCGGAAGACCTGCGCGTCTCGGTCGTCGCGCGGCGCGGCATCGAACTTTATCGCGAAGGCCAGTATGCCGAAGCGCAACGGCAACTCGAAGAGGCCCTCAAGCTCGACAAGTCGAACTCGTGGGTCTACTACAACCTCGGCCTGATCTATCTCGAACAGCGCAACTACGATCCCGCGCTCGACAATTTTCAGGCGGCCTTAGACGGCAACCTCAAGCCTTCCTGGATCGAGGTGTGGGCGCACATCAAACGCGGCAACGCCTACGACTCGAAAGGCGACCGCGCACGCGCCACGAACGAATACAACAAGGCCGTCGAAACCGGCAACAACTACGACAACGCGCAGAAGGTAGCCAAGCAATACCTCGCCACGCCTTACGACCCGCGCGCCGCCTCGCAGCAACAACAGGCTTCGAGTAATTAGTTCAAGACTTCAAACCTTAAAAAGGCCGCTTTCAGTTTCAACAAACTGAAAGCGGCCTTTTTAGTCTCCTCGCGCACATCCATCTCAAACAATCGGGGAAGGCGCAAGGCAGCTTAGAAAACAACAACTCGCCGGGCGAGGCTTTTCTGTTCTAGCCGGCAGTCCGCAATGGAAAGGTCAGGCCATCGCTACACGGGCGGGACGGCGACGATGGCGATGCGTTGTTTGTCCGCCAGCCGCAGCATCTCTTCGCGGTCGAACATGAGCGTCTTGCCCGCCGTGATGCAGAGGCACGTCGCGCCCGCTTCGATCATGCGCTCGATTGTGGGCACGCCGACGACCGGCACATCAAAGCGCATGTCCTGATCCGGCTTGGCGACTTTGACCACGGTGAGCCGCCCGCGCGCGAGGCGTCCGGCGCGCTCGATACAGGCGTCCGTGCCTTCCATCGCTTCGATGGCGACGCAGGCGCGCGCGCGCACGACGATGGTTTGGCCGAGGTCGAGGCGTGCGATCTCGCGTGCGACTTCGAGGCCGTATTCGATGTCGCCGCGTTCGCGTGCGTCGGCCTCGCGTTTCGTTAGTTTACCTGTGGCGGGGAGGTGATCCTGTAGGAAGTAGGTGGAGTCTATGAGTTCGATGCCTTCGCTGCGGAGTTCGTCGGCGATGCCGCCGATGAGCGCGTCTGTGTTGCGGCGCGGGAGCCGCAGGAGCAGCTTGAGCATCCGCACGTCCGGCAGCGCGCCGCTGAAAATCTGCACGTGCTTGACCTGCCCCGCCATGATCGCGCGCTCCACGCCTTCGCGTTTGAAGAAACGGATCATGCGCCCGAGTTGCCCGATGCCCACCCACTCCACGCGCCCGCCCGCGCCCGTTGCGGCTTCAATCGAAGGATCAGTCTCCTCCCGAATCGCCGCCACAGACAACTCTACGCCCGCGCGCCGCGCCCCCTCGATAACGAGGAAGGGAAACTTGCCGTTGCCTGCGATGAGTCCGTAACGCATAAGAGAACAGTGGCGAGTGACGAGTGACAAGCGACGAGCAAGAAGGAAGACAAGTGAATCGTCAATCGTCAATAGACGAAAGCAGGTTCTTCTCTATTTACGATTGACGATTCACGGCTGTTTAACTCGTCACTTGTCACCTGTCACTCGTCACTGCTTTATTTGACGATTCCACGTTTGGAGGTTTCGATGAAGCGCAAGAGTTCTTCCGTCTCGACAGAATCTTTGATCTCGGCGCGGATGCGCGCGAGGGCTTGCGTGGTGTTCAGGCGCGCGTTGAGCAGGAGGTGAAAGGCATGATGGAGCGCGGCGATTGTTTCGCGCGGGTAGTTGCGCCGCCGCATGCCCTCTTTGTTCAGGCCGTAGCACTTCGCATGGTTGCCGACCGTGAGCGCGAAAGGGAGCGCGTCTTTGACGACGACCGAATAGCCGCCGACGTAAGCCTCGCGCCCGATGCGGCAGAACTGGTGCACGCCGGAATACGCGCCGATGTTTGCGCCGTCGGCCACGGAGACGTGCCCGGCGAGCGTCGCGGCGTTTGCCATGATGACGCGGTTGCCGATGAGACAGTCGTGCGCAATGTGCGCCTGCGCCATAAAGAGTCCGTCGTCGCCGATTGCCGTGAGCATCCCGCCGCCCTCCGTGCCGCGATGGATGGTGACGAACTCGCGTATCTGGTTGCGCGCCCCGATGCGCGTCTCGGCAGGCTCGCCCCTGTACTTCAAGTCCTGCGGAGCGAGGCCGATGGAGGCGAAGGGGTAGATATGCGTCTCGTCTCCGATGTGCGTGCGCCCTTCAATCACCGCGTGCGACTCGACGCGCACGCCCTTCCCTAAAACCACTTCGTCGCCGATGACGCAATACGGCCCGATAAAGCAGTCCGCGCTGACCTGCGCTCTGTCGCTGACGATAGCCGTCGGATGAATCATAAATAACGAAAGAAGGAAAAAGGGGAAAGAGTAAGGGGGAAAGGAAAAGACTTCGCTTCCCCTCTCCCTGCGACCTTTACCCCTTCCCCATTTTTACTGGACGCCGCTTCGTTCGGCCACGACGCTCATGATCTCGGCTTCGGCCACCACGCGCCCTTCGACCTTCGCTTCGCCCCTCATGCGTTGGACGCGCGAGCCGATACGCAAAGCCGTGACTTCGAGCACGAGCGTGTCGCCGGGCACGACGGGCTGGCGGAAACGCGCCCGCTCGATGCCGGAGAAGAGGACGAGTTTCTCTTCGCGCCGCTCGATCTCGCGGAGCGCGAGAATCGCCCCCACCTGCGCCAGAGCCTCTACGATGAGCACGCCCGGCATCACGGGTGCGCCGGGGAAATGGCCTTGAAAGAATTGCTCGCCGATGGTCACTTGCTTGATACCGACGATCCGCTCTTTCGGGACGAGTTCGATGATGCGATCAACGAGCAGGAAAGGATAACGATGCGGCAGGAGTTCTTGAATGGCGCGCGTGTCGTAGACGATTTCCATGGGAGTAGTGAGCAGCAGCAAGTAGTAAGCAGTAAGCAGCGAGCAGTTGAAATTTTACTGCTCACTGCTTACTGCTTACTGCTCACCTGTCCGGTTACGGGCGACCCGCGGGGCGAGCCGCTGCGCCGCCCGCCGGAGCGGCGGAAGCGGTCGCGGGCTTCGCGCGGTTGTACTCGGCGATGAACTCTCTGGTGATGTCCACCGTGTCGTTGAAGTAGATGAGCGGCACACGGCTGGCGTCGATGATGACGGAGATGCCGCGCGCTTGGGCGAAGGCTTGCAGCGTGTTGTAGACATCCTCCTGCAACGGCCCCAACACTTCCTGCATCCGCTTCTGGATGGAGATCTGCGCGTCCTGCGTCTTGCGCTCGATGTCGCGCTTCATCGTGTCGGCCTGATCAACTTTGGTGGCGATGGTCTTCGGGTCGGCCACGTCTCTGGTCTTGTTGATGTCGGCGACTAACGCTTCGTAGCGCGTCTGCATGCCTTGCACTTCGGTGCGCAACGGCTGAAACTGCGCGTCCACGGTCTTCATCGCGTTGACGACGCGCCCGATTCCGGCCTTGTCGTCGCTGAAGGCAGCGGAGTCAATAACGGCGATCCGCCCCGTGCCGGTGGCAGCCGTGCCGCCGCCAGCGGGCGCGGCGGGTTGCGGGCGAGCAGGGGTCTGTGCGCTGGCAGAGAGAGAGAGAGAGGCCGCGATCACAAAGGCGGCGGCGATAAAGCGAAATAGTTTCATTGTCTTTGTTGTACTGCTCCTTACAGTTGAAATGGGCGGCGACTTCTTAGGTGCGCTTGGCTTGCCATTAGTTGCTGCGCCTGAACCCGTAGTTTATCAAGAGACGGTTAAAAAGTCCGCCCGATGCTGAAGCGATAGCCAATCTTCTCTTCCTGGAAGAAGAGCGGAACCTGTTCGTTGACGCCGCGCCGTGCGTTCGGATTATAGAAGCCGATCAGCCTGAGCGGCACGTTCACGACTGGCAACTGCACGCGCACTTCGAGTCCGACGCTCGAACGAAAATCACCGATCTTATCGAAGACCGCCTGCGACAGGCGCACCGCCGTGTTGGTCTGCGCGTCGCCGCGCACGAAGACGCGCTGGAAGCCGAAGGGCAGACCCGTGATCGGATCGAGCGTACAGGTGTTGCAAGACTCCTGCGCGAACTCCTCCTGCGTCACGAGGCGATTGTCGCGCGCGAGCAGCCCGACATCGAACAGGCCGTTTCCTCTGGACGTGATCTGCGCGGCGAGGAAAGGATTCTTTTCCAGCACCAGCGCGCCTAAACTACCGCGAAACCCTCCGAGCTGGCTCGCGAGAAAGGGGAAGGCCGAGTTGTCGTTGTTGAAAGAGCTGGCGAAAATCTGGTCTGCGCCCCGCCGCAGGTTGAAGGCCGAGCCGATGTCTGCGAAACCGGCGATGCTCACGGGTCCGAAGATGGGCACGCGATATTCGAAGTTGCCGAGCAGTTGCGTGTCCGCGCCGATGGGCTGGAAGCCGCGCGTCGGGTTGGCGATCACGTTTCCGCCCTCAGCTCCGGTGAAGGTGCCGAGTTGGCGCGCGAGGTTTTGCAGGTTCGCGCTCTCGACGGGGACGGGCGCGCCCGCCGGGTTCGACGCCAGCACCACGTTCTGCGAAGTGACGAACTGCTCAATCGGCACGATGGGGCTGATCGAGCGCACGTTGTAGCCGCGAATCGTGAATTCGTCGCCGAGGAAGAAGCGTTCGTAAACCGGGACGCCCTGAATGAACGAGAGCGAAGTGGTCTGCGCTTCCCTGATCTTCGCGCTCGTGGCGAAAGCCCCGACGTGGCCGACCAGCAGGCGGAAACCGAAGACGTGCGGGTTGTTCGAACGCTTGTTTCTGACCGGAATGAACTGCTGGTAAGTAAGGCTCGGTTGATAGGTGCGCACGTCGCCGCCGAGTCCCGCGAAGGCGAGTTGGACGGCGATCTGCTTGCCGCCGATGGCGTCCACGCCGCGCACGTCGCGCGAGTCGTAGACGATGCTCGGCGTGAGGCGGCTGGTCAGGATGTTCGGCTGCCTGTAGATAACCGGAATGGCGTTCTGCGGGTTGCTCGGATCGGCGTTGACTTCCGGGTCCCTGACGCTCGTTTGCGAGAGGGAGTAGGACAAGCCGATGCGCGTCGAGAGCGTAAAGGGACGCTTCTTGTAAAACTCGGAGAGCGGCGCGGTGGCGAAGAAACTCGCGCCCACCGTGCGCTGCGTAAAGAGATTTTCGTCGCCCGTGTTGAGGAAGTCCAACTGCGAGCCGGAGAGTCCTTGCAGGGCGGCGAGGTTCTGCGACAGGAACGTGCCTTCGCCGAAGAACTTGAGCGACTGGACGAAGACCGAGAAGCCCGCGGAGATCGGACGATTGCGAATCTGCGGCTCGGTGAACGAGAAGACGAACGACTGCTGGCGATTGCCCGCCGCGAAGTTGAGCGACAAGCTCTCGCCGCGTCCGAGCAGGTTGTTGGTCGAATAATCGAGGCCGAAGAACGAGCCGCCGATGCCGGAGAGGCCGCCGTTGAAAGAGATCTGCTGGCGTCCGCGCTCCGCCACCTTGACGTTCACATCGACGAGTCCTTCTTCCTCGTTCTGGCGGAAATCCACGTCGGCATCTTTATCAATCGGGTCGAAGAAGCCGAGTTGGTTGAGACGCAAGACCGAGTATTCCACGTAGGACTGGTTATAAATGTCGCCTTCGTTCAGGACGAACTCGCGGCGCAGAACGTTGTCGCGCGTAAACGTGTTGCCCGTGAATTCCAGACGGCGCAGGGTGAACTGCTTGCCCTCGTCAATGGTGATCGTGTAATCGGCGATGCCTTCTTCGGGGTTCGCGGGATTGTCCCTGTAGGTCGGCTCCGGCTCCGCCGTGTACTGGATGAAGCCGTTGTTGCCGTAGAGTTTCTTCAGGTCTTCGATCAGACCCTTGTAGATGCGCTCGCCGCTCGCCACGTCGCCCTGTTTCAGACCGATGACGGCGCGAATCACCTTCTCGTCGAAGATCGAGTTACCTTCAATCTTGAGGTCGCCGAGGCGATAGACCTTGCCTTCGATGACGGGGATCGTGATGCGCAGGGCTTCGTCTGTGGAAGAGAGAAGCGGCAGCGGCAGGATCGGGAAACCGGTGCGGCGGCGGCCTAAGCCTTCGATGCGCGGCTCGCCCGGTCGCCCCTGCAACTAGCCTTTCGAGGCCATGTAGTTGCGTATGAGGCGCAGGTCAACATCGAGTTTTTCGCGGTCGAGAATGTCCTGCCCTTTGAAACGCGAAATCAGCCCCGCCTCTTTGACGTACTTCATCGCGCCGCGCAGTTCGCCCTCTTTAAACTTCCGGTTGCCTTCAAATTCGACCTCGACGACGCGCACGCGGTCGCCTTCGTCGATCTTGAAGGTGATCGAAGTGGAGGTGGCGGATACCACTTCCTGCTCAAACTCGACAGTCGCGTTCGGATGCCCTTTGGCGGCGAGAAGTTCTTTGATCAGACGCCGCGCGTTGTTGAGTTTGACGGGGTCGCTGATGTTCTCTTTCTGAATGCCGATGCGCTTCTCGCGGAAGGCTTTGAGCACGTCCGACTCGGTGATGCTCGACAGACCGTCGAAGACCAACTCGCGGATGATCGGCAGCTCTTCGACTTCGAAGATCACTTCGACGCCGCCGCGCGGCCCTGTGAGCGTCAGCACGCGCGATTTCGTCTTATCGAAGAAGTTGAGATCGTTCAGGGCTTTCAGGTCGCGCGCCACCTGAGCCTCGTTGAAGGGGTCGCCCGCGCGGGTCGTCACGTAATAGAGCAAATCCTCGTCGCGGTTGCGGCGATTGCCCTGGATGTCCACACTTTCGACCAGTTTTTGCGTCTGCGCGGCGGCAGGGGCGTCCGTCGGCTCCTGCGCGCGCACGTCCGCCGGGAAGGCGGTGAGTAACAACGCCGTTTGGCCGATGATCAAAGCGGCCAGAAGAAAGCGCCGCAGGGGCGCATTAATTCGCATAATTGCTTTTTGCCTCAAAGCAGAAAAAGACTTTGGGAAGTAGGAAAACGAATCCTGTTCTGTGTACCCGCCCCACGGTCGCGGCATGTAGCGTAAAGACACGAAACGGGGTACAAATCGAGATTGATTTCGGAGTGTTGGATTCAACTCCGCCGCGCCTAGTTGCCAGCCGTCGGGTCGAGCAAAGGCGCGCATTATACAAGGGGGAAAGGAGAAAGGGCAAAGGGCAGGGGGCAAAGTACCCGCCGCGCGGCACTTGCCTTACCCTCTAACCTTTCCCCTCTCCCCCTTTTCCGGTCTTTTCAGTGAATTAAAAGTTCGTCGCCGAGTTCTTCGACGCCCGCCGCCGGACGATGGCCGAGCACGCCGCCGTCCTCATAAACCTCGATCAGCGTCGCGCTGCCGAGTTCGCCTTGAATGAGGGCTTCGGAGAGCGGGTCTTCCACGTATTTTTGGAGCGCGCGGCGCAAGGGGCGCGCGCCGTAAGTGCGGTCGGCGCAGGTTTTCTTGACGATCCACTGCTTGGCCTCTTCGGTCAGGCGCACTTCCAGACCGCGACGACGCAGCATGCGGTTCATCAATTCCACTTGCAGCCCGACGATCTCCAGCAACTCTTCGTCCTGCAACTCGTCGAAAATGATGATCTCGTCGAGACGATTGATAAACTCCGGGTTGAAGGTCTGCTTGACGGAAGACATCACCATCTCTTCGAGTTTCTCGCGCGAATCGATGGCGTGCGCCTGAAAACCGAGCGCGCCGCGTTTCTGTATGAAGCGCGCGCCGATGTTCGAGGTCATGATGATGATCGCGTTTTTGAAATCCACGGTGTTGCCGAGCGCGTCGGTCAGGATGCCGTCTTCAAAAACTTGCAGGAGCACGTTGAAGATGTCCGGGTGCGCCTTCTCGATCTCGTCGAACAGAAGCACGCTATAGGGCGAACGCCGGATGCGCTCGGTCAATTGACCGCCCTCTTCGTGGCCGACGTAGCCCGGCGGCGAGCCGATCAGCTTCGACACCGAATGCTTCTCCATGAACTCTGACATGTCGAAGCGAATCATCGAGCGTTCCGATCCGAACAGAAACTCCGCGAGCGAACGCGCCACTTCCGTCTTCCCCACGCCCGTCGGGCCGAGGAAGAGGAACGACCCGACCGGGCGTTGCGGATTCTTCAAGCCCGCGCGCGAACGGCGTATGGAACGCGCGAGCGCGGAGATGGCCGGACGCTGCGCCACGACGCGCCCGTGCAACTCGATCTCGATGCGCAGGAGCTTCTGCTGCTCCTCTTCTTTCAGAGAGTTGACGGGAATGCCCGTCCAGCGCGCGATGACATCCTCCACGTCGTCTTTCGTGACGGAGACGGAGACGAGGATGTCGTCCTCTTCCGTGATGCGCGCGTCGGTCAAATTATCCACGATGTAGGAGGCGCGCAGACGCTCCTCGCTGAGAGGGGCGCGCGGGTTGTCGCCTAAGCCGGGTTCGCGGCGCACGCGCAATTTCACGCGCGCTCCGGCTTCGTCAATCACGTCAATCGCCTTGTCGGGCAGGAAACGGTCTGGAATGTAGCGGCTCGATTGATAGACGGCGGCTTCGATGGCCTCTTCCGTGTAGCGCACCTGATGGAAAGCCTCGTAACGCTCGCGCACGCCGTCGAGGATGCGCACGGCCTCCTCTTCGGAGGGCGGCGGAACTTTCACCGCCTGAAAGCGACGCTCAAGCGAGCGATCTTTTTCGATGGACTTGCGAAACTCTGCGGGCGTCGTCGCGCCGATGCACTGAATCTCGCCGCGCGACAGAGCGGGCTTCAAGATGTTCGCCGCGTCGAGCGAGCCTTCCGCGCTCCCCGCGCCGACGAGCGTGTGCAGTTCGTCTATGAAGACGATGTACTGCGGGTTCTCGATGAGTTCCCGCATGATCTGTTTCAGACGTTCCTCGAACTGCCCGCGATACTTCGTGCCCGCGACGATGAGCGACAGGTCGAGCGAGAGGATGCGCTTGTTCTCTAAAAACGAAGGCACGTCGCCGCGCATGATCCGCTGCGCGAGTCCTTCGACGATGGCCGTCTTGCCGACGCCCGGTTCGCCGATGAGCACGGGGTTATTTTTCGTGCGGCGGCAGAGAATCTGGATCACGCGGTCGATCTCGTTGTCGCGCCCGACGAGCGGGTCGAGTTTGTCGTTCGCGGCGTCTTCCGTCAGGTCGCGGGAAAACTCTGCGAGGTGCGGCGTGTCCTTCTTCTGCGAGGCGCGCGGGTCTGCGCCCGTCGCACGCGCCACTTCTTCGCGCACGGCGGCGAGGCGCAGGCCGCGCTCGTAGAGAATCTCCGCGGCCATCGAACGCTCTTCGCGCAGGAGGCCGAGCAGGAGGTGCTCCGTGCCGATGTGGCGATGCTGCAAGCGGTCGGACTCCTCGTGGGCGTAGGCCAGCACGCGCTTGGTTTCGGGCGCGAGCGGGAGTTCGACGCTGGTGGAAATCTTTTCGCGCAGAGGGGCGCGCCCTTCGATCTCTTTGCGGATCGCTTCGAGCGAGGCTTGCGCACGGGCGAGGAAACGCGCCGTGAGCGTTTTGTCTTCGCGCATCAGACCGAGCAGGAGGTGTTCCGGCTCGATGGCGGGCGCGCCGAATTGCGAGGCTTCGTAGCGGGCAAAGAAGATCACTCGCCGCGCTTTCTCCGTGTAGCGTTCAAACATAAAAACAGTTTGGCGGAAGTCGCGTTATGAAAACTTTTTGGTGTGGCGCGTGATGAAGTAAAAAACCATCCCGTATGCCCGCGCGCATTATAACCTAATGCAGCGAAAGGCAGAAGAGTAAGAAAATTTAAGCAGGGGAAAGGAGCGGGGGAAAAGGGGCAAGGGGAAGGGGTAAAGGGGAAAGGTAAAGGCAAAACATTCACCGGCACAGACCTGCTTTCGCCTTCCCTTTTCCCTTTACCCCTTGCCCTTCCCTCTTGCCTTTACTGCGTGAGCGCGAGCGAGTCGAGAAAGCGGCTGACTTTGTCGGGCGTCATCTCGCTTTTTGCGCCGAGCACGCCGAGGGCGTAGACGGAGCCTTCGACGACGAAGACGCGCGCGACGGCGCGGTGGCCTTCGGCGGCAAACTCCAACTCGCGCCCTTCGTAGCCGTCGAGCGAGATGGCCTGTTCCGAGACGAGCCGGAATTTGATGTTCGGGTTCTCGGCCAGCAGCGAGCGGGTCATGTTACTCGCCGCGCTCGCGAAAAACTTGTCCATGAAACCGGGCTGCGAGACGAGTTGTGCGGGGAGCGGCGGCGTGCGCGCCACTTCATACTTCAAGCCACCGGCGGCGAGCCGGTAGCTGCGAAACTGCGCGGCCAGTTGCCCGCTCTCGCGCCCGCTCTGCGTCGGCTCTTCCGGCTGCCCCGGCAGGGAGACGGAGAAGCCCGCACCTTCCGGCGCAAACGTCTGCCACGCCGCGCCCGCCATCGTCGCCGCCGACACGCGCGCCGAAGTCGAAGGCAGCGACAAATTATCAAGACCGCCGCGCCGCGTCCGCGCTGGCTGCTGCGCCGACGCCGCAAGCGTGAGCGCACACAGCGACACCGAGAGCGTCAGGCCGCGAAATATTTTCTGGTTCACGAGTTGTAACTCCTAAAACTTACGGGTGGAAAAATCTATGAGGTGAGAGCAGGGCGGGCGAGCAGTTCAACCGAAACTGCCCTTCAATTTTTATAGCATGCGCGGAGAAGAAAAAGATAGACGAAATTTCCCCTGCGTGCAGGTTAGACCGGACGGGCAAAATCGGCGTTTAAAATTTGCGCAGGTAGAGAGTCCACGCTTTTTACGTTTGTGCTTTGAGCAGGCCGTCTTCGAGGAGGAGCGTGCGGTCGCAGGTGCGCGCGAGTTGTTCGTTGTGCGTGGCGACGATGACGCCTGCGCCGCGCGTGCGTGCGAGCGTGGAGAGCAGTGCGGCGACGCTCTCGCCCGTGCGCGCATCGAGATTTCCGGTCGGCTCGTCGCAGAGCAGGAGGCGGGGCGCATGGACAAGGGCGCGTGCGATTGCCGTGCGTTGCTGTTCGCCGCCTGAAAGTTCGCCGGGACGGTGCGCCGCGCGTTCGCTCAAACCGACCGCCGCGAGCAGCACGCTTGCCGCCTCGCGCGCCTCACGCGGTTTGCGCCGCGCGACGAGGAGCGGCAGCGCGACGTTCTCCAGCGCACTCAGGCCGGGCAGCAGGTGGTGAAATTGAAAGACGAAGCCGACCTGTTCGCCGCGCACGCGCGCCAGTTCCGCCCCTACGGCGCGCGTCAGTTCGATCTCGCCGAGCCGGACGCTCCCGCCGTCCGCCGCGTCCAACCCGCCGAGCAGGTGCAGCAGCGTTGACTTGCCCGCGCCCGACGCGCCCGTCACCGCCAGCATCTCTCCCGCCGGGAGCGTAAAGGAGACGCCCCGCAACACCTCGACCGCCCCGCCCGAAGGCGACGCGTAAGCCTTGCGCAGTTCGCGCACTTCCAGGCAAGTCTCAAGTCTCAAATTTGAAGTCCGTAGTCTCAAGTCTCAAGTTCGCAGTCTCAAGTCTCAAGCCGGGCGGGCATCGAGACTACGGACAACGGACTCTGGACTTTCATTCGTAACGCAAAGCCTCCGCCGGACGGAGGCGAGCCGCCGCGCGTGCGGGGTAGATGGTTGCGAGCAAGCTGATGATGAAGGCGAAGAGCGCGGCCAGAACCACGTCGCCCGCGTGCGGGTGAAAGGGGATCGCGCTGAGCGAATAGACATCTGCGGGCAGGGAGACGAGTTTGAAGCGTTCGCCGATGAAGCAGGCGGCGAGGCCGAGCGCGACGCCTGCACACGCGCCCACCGCGCCGATGATCGCGCCCTCGCAGATGAAGATGAGCATGATGCTGTGCGGGCGTGCGCCCATCGCGCCGAGGATGGCGATGTCCGGGCGGCGTTCGATGACGACGAGCACGAGCGTCGTCGTGATGTTGAGCGCGGCGACAAACATGATGAGCGCGATGATCAGCGCGACGGTGCGGCGTTCGAGTTGGAGCGCGGCGAAGAGCGGGGCGTTCACCTCCTGCCAGTCAACCGTCTTGAAGTTTGCGCCGAGCGCATCGCGCACGCGCGCCGCCGTCTCGCGCGTACGGTAGATGTCCGCCGTCTCGATGCTGATGACGGGCGCGCCCGGCTGCGCGCCTTTCTCTCCCTTGGTGTGTGGGAGCGGGACATAAACCCACGTCGCATCGTATTCGTAGAGGCCGGAGCGAAAGAGGCCGACGACGCGCACGCGGCTCGTCTGCGTCACAAACCAGGGCGGCTCGGAGAACCTCTGGCCGGTGATGAGCCAGCCCTCGTCGCCTATGCGTCGCAAGCCCGTGCGTGCGGCCAGTTCGGCGCCGATGACGATGGGCGCGGGCGACGCATCCTGCTCGTCCGGCAACGTGCTGAACAAAGTTCCCGTGTCCGGCTCCGTTTCGCCCGGCACCGGCGTTACGGGATAACGTCTCAACTGAGGGTCGGGGCGTTCAGCGTCTTGCGTCTCCTCGAACAGAGGCTCAATCGCGCCTTCGACGAGCGTGCGGCGAATTTCCGCGACCGCGCGCGCGGACGTTTTTTCCACCCCGCGCAGGATCGTGTACGAGTCGCCGCCCGCGCCGCTCAGGAGCGCGCCCGTGTAACTCGTCGGCGCGGCATCCACCACGCCCTCGATGGTGCGTAGCCGCGCGATCACGGCGGGCGTGTCTTCGATGAGTTTGCCGCCATCGGCGCGCGTGAGCGTGATGTGCGCCGTGCCGCCGAGGATTTTGGCGCGCATCTCGTCTTGAAAGCCGTTGGAGAGCGCGAGCGCGAAGATGAGCGCGCCGACGCCGCAGGCGATCCCCGCCACGCCCGCCAGCGCAGTCACGCGCGCGCTTCGCTGCCGCCCGCGCCGCTTCGAGCGTTGCAGATAACGCAGGGCGAGAAAAAGTTCGAAAGGCATAAAGACGAAGGAGTCAGGGGACAGAATTCAGAATACAGAACTCAGAACTCCCGGCAGTCAGATATTCAGTAGAGAAGTTCACGGGCGTCTGACTTCTGAATTCTGAGTTCTGAGTTCTGAGTTCTGTACTCGCTTCCGCGTTTAGCGAAAGAGCGACTTCGGATTGCCGAGCAGGCGGCGCAGGTTCGGTTCGTCGCGCGCCGTCTGGTCGCCGGGCGGACGAATCTCGTAGAGCGTCTCGGAGAAGCGACGGAAGCGAAAGCGCGTCTCCAGATTGACGAGGGCGCGCGTCTCCTGCTCGTGCCAACTGTCCATCGACCAGAGACGCGGATCGGTGTCTACAAGGACGCGATGGCCTTGTGTCAGGTGCCATTCGATCTGCTCCGGGAGTCGCTCGGCTCCCGGCCAGCCGCCGCCCGTGCCGATAACGTCCCACTGGCCTAGACCGAGGCCGCGATAATAATTGACCGCCACCGTCTGCCCGCCCGCCATCACGACCGCATCCTTCGGCAGAGAGATCAGCCGCGCCCGGTACTCTTTCGTCAACGCGTGGCTGGCTAGCGTCCGCGCCGCGAAGATGTAGACGAGCGTTCCGGTC
>DASWNS010000579.1:0-8398 GCA_036399115.1 Pyrinomonadaceae bacterium
CGTCCGTTAATCGTGCGAGCGTGGGCGGGCGTGAATCGTGAAAAGACGTGAAATCGCGTTGATTACAGGCGGCGCGCCGGTGGGAACGAGTGTTGCTATCAGATGTGGGGATGCGCCGGTGTGGGCGCGAAAGTCTTTTCCGGAGGAGCTAAAGCCAGCATGAAAATAGTGTGGCGCGCGGCGAGCGGGGCGATGTGCCTGTTCGCCCTACTCATTCTCGGCGGTTGTCAGGCCGCCCCGGTTTCAAACGTCAACACGGCAACGAACGCGACGCCTGCGCCGGGCGCGACCGCCGCCACGCCTGCAAACGCCAATGCGGGCGCAAACAATGTCCCGCTCACGCTGCCGCTCGTGGACGCCATGTTTGCGGACGAGAACTTTGCGAAGGATTTGAAGTCGGAGTTGGGGTTGACGGACGAGCAGATCGAGCGTCTGCGTAAAGTCGCGCGGGAAGAGACGGGCAGTTTGCGCGAGACGGAGACGGGCGAGCACGGCGGCACGACGACCGCCGCCACCACGCGCGCCGCCGAACAGATCAGGAGCGTGCTCGGCGAGGAGAAAGCCGCGCGCTTCTCCGAGTTTGCGCGCGCGCGCTGGGCAGGCGGCGAGAGCGGAACGGACGCGGCGGGCGGCGCGACGGGCGGCGGCAAGCCGAACGCCGTGCCTTCGGACACGCGCATCGTCGTCAACGCGCCCGCGTATCGCATGGACGTGTTTGAAAACGGTCAACTCGTGAAGAGTTATCGCATCGGCATCGGTTACCCGGAATTCCCGCTCCCGACGGGCTTGCGACGCGCGAACACGATCATCTTCAACCCGACGTGGACGCCGCCCGATGAGCCTTGGGTCGAGTCGCCTTCGAGCAAGGTCAAAGTGGGAGAGAAGGTTGACGCGGGCAGTCCTCTGAATCCGCTCGGCCTGATCAAAATTCCCATCGGCTCGCCCTCGCTCATACACGGCGGCAAGGCCGCGGCCAAACTCGGCACGTTCGCCTCGCACGGCTGCGTCGGGTTGACCAACGCGCAGGTGCAGGACGTGGCGCGCGTGATGGCGAAGATCGGCGGCGCGCAGTTGACCGATGAAGACGTGGCGACCTACGCGAAGAATCGCAAGGAGACGAAAGAGGTCAAACTCGAACGACCCGTGCCCGTCGAACTGCGCTACGAAACCATCGTCGTCGAAGACGGAAAACTCTACATCTACCGCGACGTGTACGACCGGGACACGAACACGGAAGAGAACCTGCGCGCCGTGCTCGCGGCCAACGGCGTCTCGTTCGAGAGCCTGAGCGAACAGGAGCGCGCACAGGTTTTGGACGCGCTCCGGCAGATGGCGCGCGACGCGACCGGCAAACCCGCAGACGGCCAACCCGACGCTTCGCCGGGCGCGTCGCCTGAAGCCGCCAACAAGAATGCGAGCAGGAATGGAAACAAAAATGCGAACGCCGAAAGCGGCAAAGTAACGCGCACGATCAAGGGACAGAAAGAGATCGTCGTCGAACTCGCCGCGCTCAGAGGCAAAGGCTATCCCGCGCCCGTCGCATTAGACACGGGCGGCGCGTCGAAAGAGACGGGCGGGAAAAAAGCGAAGCGCGGGTAAGACAGTTAGCGTGTTGCGTCCTGTAGGGACATTTGAAAATAGCCCTGCGATTCGTCGTCGGGCTATTTTCAAACGCGCTTTACGGGAACTGAAATCGGTTGTGAGTTATTCGCGTCGGACTTTCCTGAATCTTATTTGCAGGATGAATTGATAAAGCCGCGCAAGGCTTCGTAATAGGCTGCGCCGCCGAGTTCGAACATGAGATTGTGCGTCGCGCCTTTGACTTCGTAGAACTGTTTCGGCGCGGGCGCGGCGTCGAACAGGCGGCGTCCGAGTTTATAAGGGACGATCTCGTCGGCCTGACTGTGGATGAAAAGTTTCGGGCAGGAGACAGACGTGATCTTCGAGAGCGAGTCCATCTTCGTGCGCAGCATGAAGCGCGGGATGAACGGCATCAACTCCGCCGCCATGTCTCCAATCGAAGTGAAGCTCGACTGCACGACGAGGCCGCACGCGTTTGTCTTGCTCGCCAGATCAATCGCCACCGCGCCGCCGAGCGATTCGCCGAAGATGACGATGCGCGAAGCGGGAACGGCTCGCGTCGTCGTCAGGTAATCCCAGGCCGCGCGTGCGTCTGTGTATAAGCCCTGCTCGGACGGGCGGCCTTCGCTTTTGCCGTAGCCGCGATAGTCGATGATCAGGACGTTGACGGGCAGTTTGACGAAGTCTCTCACGATCTCGTAGCGATGCGAGATGTTGCCCGCGTTGCCGTGCAGGAAAAGGAGCGTCGAGTCTGCCCTGACGGGTTCGAGTTGTCCGCCGCGCCCGACCTGCGGCGTGCCATACCAGCCGTGAAGGCGCACGCCGTCCGCCGCCACAAGTTGCACGTCTTCGACGCGAGCGACGATCTCTCCCTCGCGCGCACGCAATTCTGCACGCTCCCACGCGCCCGCCGGATACTTCGCCGGAAAGTAGATGAAACTGTCCTCGAACAACATCAGATACCCCGCCAAACCCGCGCACAGCAGCAACACGATGCGCGCCATGCGCCACCCGAAACTCTTATTCGCCCAGAGATTAAAGATAAACTTTTTCCACATGCGTTTCCATCCCGCGCCCCCGCGAGAAGATTAAACGCCAGCCGCGCTGAAAGTGGAAAGTTTTTCTTTGCGCCCCCGGCGTCAGACCGAACTGCACGCGGGAGGCGCAAAGACACAAGCGGGAAGCATGAAGTTTGATTGAACTGTTTTAGAAATTGAATTCGCCGCGACGGATGACGGCGGCGAGGCGTTCGATGTCGGAGGAGAGCGGGCGGTCGCGCGTGAGGCGCGGGGCGTGTGCGCGTACGAGTTCGTAGGCGCGCGAGACGCCGAGGCCGGGCTTGAGCGGGGCGCGATATTCGAGTCCTTCGGCGGCGGCCAGCAGTTCGACGGCGAGGACGTGTTCGGCGTTATAGACCATCGAGCGAAATTTCGTCGCGGCGGTCATGCCCATCGAGACGTGGTCTTCTTTGCCTGCGGAGGTTGGCAGGTTGTCCGTCGTCGCCGGGTGCGCGAGCACTTTCATTTCGTTCAGGAGCGCAACCGCCGTAACGTGCGCGATCATAAACCCGGAGGACGTGCCGGGATGCGCGGTGAGAAAGGCGGGGAGTCCCTCGTTCATGTCCGGGTTGATGAGACGTTCGATGCGGCGTTCGCTGATGTTCAGGAGATGCGTGAGCGCGATGCCGCAATAGTCGAACGCGAGCGCGAGCGGCGCGCCGTGAAAGTTTCCGCCGGAGATGATCTCGTCCGTGTCTGCGAAGACGAGCGGGTTGTCGGTCGCACTGCCAGTCTCGATCTCGACCGTGGCGCGTGCGTGCGCGAAACAGTCGCGTGCCGCGCCGTGCACCTGCGGCATGCAGCGCAGCGAATAAGCGTCCTGCACGCGTGGGTCGTTCTCCCTGTGCGACTCTCTGATCTCGCTGTCGCGCAGCAGTTCGCGCAGGTGTGTGGCGGCGGCCACCTGACCGGGATGCGGGCGCGCGCTGTGCAGGCGCGGGTCGAAGGCTGCGGGCGTGCCGCGCAGGGCTTCGAGCGTCATCGCGCCTGCGATGTCGGCAGCGTGCGCGAGTTGTTCGGCGCGGCGCAGGGCGAGCGCGCCGACGGCGGTGAGAGCCTGCGTGCCGTTCAAGAGCGCGAGTCCTTCTTTGGCTTCGAGTGTGAGCGGTTGGATGCCAGTGCGGCTGAGAGCCTCCGCGCTCGTCATGCGCGTGCCTTCGTACACGGACTCGCCTTCGCCGATGCACGCGAGCGCGAGATGCGCGAGCGGCGCGAGATCGCCGCTTGCGCCGACCGAACCCTTCTCCGGCACGATTGGCACCACGCCGCGCTCCAACATCTCGATGAGCGTCTCGCAGACGACCGTGCGCGCGCCGCTGTAGCCGAGCGCGAGGACGTTTGCGCGCAACAAGATCATCGCGCGCGTCTCCTCTGCGGAGAGCGGCGAGCCGACGCCGCACGAATGGCTGCGCACGAGGTTCAACTGCAACTCCCGCAACTCGGCGCGCGGGATCGAGTAGTCCGACAACTTCCCGAAGCCCGTGTTGACGCCGTACACCACGCGCTCCTCTTCCACGATGCGTTCGACCAGCGCACGCGCCGCCGCGCACCTCACGCGCGCCTCCGCCGCAAGCGACACGCGCTCCGCCCCGCGCGCCACGCTCGCGATCTGTTCAAGCGACAACGGCTGTCCGTTCAATTCAATCATAAGAAGACAGTGACGAGTGACGAGTGACGAGATTAAAAGAGTAAATCGAGATTAAAACAGTGAATCGTGAAGCGTAGATCGTGAGTTGAGAAAACCTGTCTTCTTCTATTCACGATTGACGCTTCACGATTCACGTCTTTTTAACTCGTCACTCGTCACTTCATGTAAGCGTTTCTTCTGTGACCGGCTCGCGGTCTGTCCGTTTGAGATCGCCCGTGTCGGGGCGTTTCCATTCGCCGGTCGTGCTGCCTGTGAGGCTGCCGGTCATGCCGCTGCCGGGACGCGTGGTGCGCGTGCGCTGGCGCGCTTTTCTGGTACGGCGTTCGGTGACGCGGCGTTGCACGGCGGCGCGCGTGATGGTGCTCGTCACGCTGCGAATCGGATGGAAGGGAAACTCGTGTTGCGGCAGCACCTCGCCCGTCGCCTGTTTCAGGCGCACGGTGGCGAAGGCGAAGACGAGGACGACCGTGTTGAAGATGATGCCGAACAGCACCATGAACTCGCCGGAGAGCGAACCGATGGCCGCGCGCTTGATGAACATCTCCAGACCGCGCGCGGGAAACGGGTGCAAGTAGACTTTCAAATTCCAACTCACCGCGAGCAGGATAAAAATCCAGAGATAGTTGCGGCGCAAGCGACGCCCGACGGCCTCCCATTCGCTGATCGTGAAGTGGGGCGCGCGCATGTCCGCCGCGAGATGCTCCGCCCATTCCTGATCCTGCACGGCTGTCGGCGCGAGCATCTGCGCGAAGTAGCCCGTCTCCAGCAGGCGCACGCGGCTCGCCCAGATTTCGTAATAGCGATAACGGCGCGCTTCCATGAAGAGAAAGAAGGCGACGAGCACAGAGTTGATTGGAATGACGAAGTGCGGATTCTCAGCCGAACTGAAGGCGAAGGAGAGCGTCGCGCCTGCGGTGAGCACAGCCCAGTTGGTCGTCGTGTCGAGACGATTGCGCCAGGTGTTCGAACGCTGCACCTCGCCGCGATAGAAATGAACCATCGCCGTGTTGAATTCGGCTGGCGAAATTTTGCGACCGAGCAGTGTGAAAGAGTCTGGGGAGTTGGGAGCGGCTGTCTCTTTCGTGGGCGTGACGGGAGAGCGAAAACTGCCCGTGTTCTGTCGTTCGCCGCCGGGTAGTGGTCCGGTCGGTGGTCTAGGGCGCATCTCAGGTTTCATCTTGTCGGTTGGTCGTCTTCCTCGCAGCGCGTTCAATCGCCGGAGTGCCCGCGCGCTGACGGGATGATAACACGCGCTCCGGTTTGAGTGTGATAGTTCCGGCGCGCATCCCCGCCAGAAAGTAGAGCGCGCTGTAAGATTGATACGCGCCCCAACGCTTCTCCGCAAACGTGCGAATCTCCCGCTCGTCGAGCGTCGCGCCTTTGTTGTAATACTTGACGACGACCCCCCGCAGGAAGAGGTCTGCGGCGGGAAAAACGTCTGCCCGCCCGAAGTGCAACATCAAGACCCACTCCGCCGTCCAGCGACCGATGCCGCGCAAACTTGAGAGCCGCGCGATGATGGTTTCGTTATCCTCGCCTGCGAGCGATGCGGAACTGAGTTCGCCCGCCGCGCACGCGCGCGCCACCTCGACGATGCACGTCGCTTTCGCGTTCGACAGCCCCAGCGCGCGCAACTCTTCGACGCTCGCACGCGCCAGCCGCTCCGCGCGCGGGAAGGCGAAGTATCTCTGACCTTCAACTTCGAGTTGCGCGCCGAAACGCTCGACGACGCGACGCCTGAACGTGATCGCCACGCCTGTCGCAATCTGCTGCAAGAGGATGGAGGTCAGCAATGCTTCGAAGAGCGTCGGCCAGCGGGGCAGGTGCAGTCCTCGATGGTCGGCTTCGAGCCGACGCATCAGAGGGTCGCGCGCGAGCCGCGTGCGCCACGCTGCGAGGTCATGTTCGAGGCTGAACATCCCACGCACCGTCCGCGCCGCTTCGTCAAAAACTTCTGTCGGCGCGGACGGCTCCGGCGCAAGCGTGATCTCGACGGCGGGACGCCCGCCCGCCTCTTCCCGCGACCGTCGCGTGTTGGCGTCTACCGGCGACTCGCTTGCGTCTACCAACGGCTCGCTTGCGTCTTCCGGCGATGCAACTGTGAGCAGGAAAAGTCTCTCCCCGAAGTGAATGGCGCGCCGGTAGCGTGCAGACGTGAAAGTGTCCACCACCTCCGCGTCGGTGAAGCGCAGGAAGCGCGCCGTGGCCGCAAAATCGAAGGGCGCGCGGGCGTGCAGAATGAGTTTCGGCATGCCTCCGAGTGTCGCAGAACGGGGCGCGAAGCGTCAAAGTCTATGCGCTTGACAGCGGGCGCGGGCGTGCCTATAGTCAGGTTTTGTCTGCTGCTGATTGAAAGCGTCTGTGCGTGATATGTTTGAGACAGAGGCAGAGGAAGAGGCCGATTCACGCTGGATGCGCGTGGCGTTGGAGGCGGCGCGCGACGCGGGCACGGAGCGGGACGAGGTGCCCATCGGCGCATGCGTCGTCAGCGCGCAAGGGACGCTCTTAGCCGTCGCGGGAAACCGCACGCGCACCGACTGCGACCCGACCGCGCACGCAGAGATCATCGCCCTGCGCGCGGCGGCAAGAGAGATTGAAAACTACAGGCTCACGGGCGCGATAGTCTATTCGACCATTGAGCCGTGTGCGATGTGCGCGGGCGCGCTCGTGCAGGCGCGCGTGAGGCGTCTGGTCTACGGGGCGCGAGACGAACGCGCGGGCGCGGTCGCCTCAAAGTTTCGCATCTGCGACGACAGTTCTTTGAATCATCGAATGGAATTAAAGGCGGGCGTGCTCGAAGCGGAATGCCGCGAACTGATGCAAGCATTCTTCCGTGCGCGACGCCGGCGAAACGATGAATGATGAATGAAAGACAAAGGCTTTTACTTCATCCTTCATCTCTCATCCTTCATCGCTTCTCATGCGGAGAGGTCGCATAGTGGCTTAGTTATGACGATCTCGAAAAGCGGTGGTTACACGGTTCGGTGATCTCTTTCTCACGCTCTTTTCCTCAGCTTTCTGGCAATAACGGCAAGTCATCCGGCCTGCCGTTTTTCTTTTGTGAGCAGCTTATGATCATCTTTCCCGTCCTGCTCTGTTTTTCAGCGATAGCGAGGGCCTTGCGCTCGTCGGTGGCGTACGCATGATGCCTGCGCATCTCCGTATTTCTGAGGCGGTTTTTAACTTGTTATTGCAATAATTGGGCTAAATCCGGCCTGATTTCCGTCGCTTGACACTTGTAAACCTATAGGTTAACATCATGCCGGTTCAGCGGATCACAGCGGGAGCCAGATTTACGATCTATGCGTGGGGCGATAAAACGTCGTGCGAAGTGCTTGAATTTTTGGAAGGATTAGCTGCGAATGGTGATTCAGACGCCGAGCGCATTCTTAACCTCATCAAGCGTACTGCCGATCATGGAGCACCACGCAACGAACAGCATTGCCGATTGTTGGAAGATAGTATTTATGAATTGAAAGCTCCGAACACGGCGCGCGTCCTTTGGTTCTATGACGCTGGAAGTATCATTATTTGCACACACGGTTTCAGTGGCAAAAGAGGACGCGGTAAAACGTCCAAGAGCGAGATCGAGCGCGCCAAGAAGATTCGAGAGTTGTACCTGAAGGAGAAAGACCATGCTTCACGCAACTAAGCAAGAAACAGTTGCCGAACGCTTTACTAATTTGTTCGAGCGCTTTGAACAATCCGAGACTTATCACATTGACGCGGCAAAGCTCGAAATCTCAGAACAAATTTATTTGACAATGGAGCAACAAGGCGTCTCTAAGGCGGAGCTTGCCCGTCGCCTGGGCAAGAGCCGCGCCTACATCACCAAGGTTCTTCAGGGCAGCACCAACTTTACCCTAGAGTCGCTGATCAGAGTTGCGCGTGCGCTGGACTGCCAGCTTGATCTCCAATTCTCCCCTCGCCATAAAGCCTCTGAACTTGACGAACTGTGGGAAGCAGGCCGGCGGTCTGCCTCCCACAGCAAAATGCCATTCAGACCTAGTAGTGAATACATTAAGCTGATCGAAACCCCTTTGAGAGTGACTACGGAGATCAAAGATGCGCCCATCGCCGTTGCAGCTTGAGTCTTACTACGTCACAGAAC
>DASWNS010000580.1:0-3060 GCA_036399115.1 Pyrinomonadaceae bacterium
GGTCGAGTTTTATAACGACTCGAAGGCGACCAACGTGGACGCGGCGTTGAAAGCTCTCGAAGCCTTCGCCGAACACACGGGGCAGATCGTCCTGATACTCGGCGGGCGCGGCAAGAACGCGCCCTACGCGCCGCTCGCGCCGCTCATCGAGCGCAAAGCGCGTGCGCTCGTCGTGCTCGGCGAAGACGCGGAGCGCATCGAGCATGAGTTGAAGGCGCACGCGCACGTCTCGCGCGTGAGAGATTTGGGAGAGGCGGTGCGGCGCGCGTTCGCGGCGGCGCAACCCGGCGACGTGGTGCTGCTTGCGCCCGCGTGCGCCAGTTGGGACATGTTCGAGAGCTTCGAGCACCGGGGCAGAGTCTTTAAGGAAGAAGTGGGAAAAATGATGAATTCAGAACACAGAATTCAGAAGCCGGAAGAGATGCAAGTTGCGGCTTCCGCCATTCTGAATTCTGACTCCTGAATTCTGACTCCTGTTTTATGGCTAGAAAGCTACAAGCTGACGAGTGGTTGTTTGCGGCGACGTTGGGGCTGGCGCTGTTTGGCGTCGTGATGGTCTACAGCGCGTCGGCTGATTTAGCGTATGTCGAAAACGGCACGCAGTATCACTACGTCAAGCGGCAGGCGATGTGGACGGTGGCGGGATTGCTCGCCATGATGGCCGCGATGCACTTCGATTACGGGTGGCTCAGAGATCGACGCGTCGTGGCGGGCATGCTCGCCGGGACGGTCGTGCTGCTGATCGCGGTCTTCGCGTTCCCGCGCATCAACGGCGCGCATCGCTGGATCAGGTTTGGCGGCTTCTCTTTGCAGCCTTCGGAGTTGTCGAAACTCGCTTTGACGATCTTCCTCGCGCGCTTTCTCGAACGGCGCGCGGGTGAAGAGAATGCTCTCTGGAAAACTTTCATGCCGTGCGTTTTGATGACGGGTCTGCTCGTCATGCTCGTCGCGGCGGAACCAGACCTCGGCACGGCGATGATGCTCGGCATCATCTGCTTCACACTGTTGTTCGCGGCGGGCGCGCGCCTCCTGTATCTGGGCGCAATCGGGGCGGTCGGCGTGGTCGGCATCGTCTTTATGATCGTGCTGTTCCCGTGGCGTCTGGGGCGCGTGACGGCGTTTCTCGATCCGTGGGCAGACGCGCAGGGGACGGGCTTTCAGGTGGTGCAGTCTTTGATCGCCGTCGGGTCGGGCGGGACGAACGGGCTGGGCTTCGCGCAGGGACGACAGAAGATGCTGTTTCTGCCGTTCGCCCATTCGGATTTCATCTTCGCGGTGGTGGGCGAGGAGTTGGGGTTGATCGGCGCGTTGACGCTCGTTCTGGTCTTCGGGCTGTTTTTGTGGCGCGGCGTGCGCGCGGCGCGGCGTGCGCCGGATCGTTTCGGGATGCTGCTCGGACTCGGCATCGTGATCGGCATCGTCTCGCAGGCTCTGTTCAATATCAGCGTCGTGTTGTCGCTCGTGCCGACGAAGGGCATCCCGCTGCCGTTCATCTCTTATGGCGGTTCGTCGATGATGTTGACGCTCGTGGGCGTCGGCGTGCTCTTGAACATCTCGCAGCAGGGGACGGCGCAGGGCGACGCCGCGACTCGTAAAGAGTTTGCGGCGGAGAGTGTTCCGGCGACGCCACGACGCGAGCGCGCGCCCGTCACGCAGACGTGGCGACCGGAAGGCCGGAGTTGAGTTTGAAGATGCGCGCTCTCTTCGCCGCCGGAGGGACGGGCGGGCACATCTATCCCGCGCTCGCCGTGGCGAAAGAGTTAGTGAGCCGCCACGAGGATTCGGCGGTGCGATTCGTCGGCACGGCGCGGGGCTTGGAGACGCGGCTCGTGCCGCAGGCGGGCTTCAAGTTGTCGCTCATTGAAAGCGCGGGGCTGACGAACATGTCTCTCGGCGCGCGCCTGCGTGGCCTGTGGCTGCTGCCGAAAAGTTTCGCGGCGGCGAGGTCTTTGATAAGGGAGTTTCGTCCTGATGTCGTGGTCGGCGCGGGCGGTTACGTGACGGGTTCGGTCTTGTTGACGGCGGCGTTGATGCGGATTCCGACGCTCGTGATGGAATCGAACGCCGTGCCCGGTTTCACGAATCGCAGGCTCGCGCGGTTCGTGGATGCGGCGACCGTCTCGTTTGAAGCGACGTTGCCATATTTTCGCGGCAAGGCGATTGTGACCGGAAATCCAGTGCGCCGCGAGTTCTTTGACATTCCGGCAAAAATGCGCGACCCTTCGCGTTTTTCTTTGCTGCTCTTCGGCGGTTCGCAGGGCGCGCGTGCGGTGAGCAACGCGATGGTGGCCGCGCTGCCGCACCTCGCAGCCTACCGCGACGTGCTGCACATCACGCACCAGACGGGCAGACTGGATTACGAGGCGGTGCGCGCGGGTTACGAGCAAGCAGGCTGGACGGAGCGCGCCGAGATCAAGGAGTACATAGACGACATGGTGGGCGAGTTTGCCCGCGCCGACCTGATCGTCTCGCGCGCCGGGGCGACGACGGCGGCGGAGTTGATGGCCGCAGGCAAGACCGCCATCATGGTCCCGCTCCCCGGCCAACTCGAACAACGACGCAACGCCGAAGTGTTGCAGGACGCAAACGCCGCACGCATGATCCTGCAAGAGAGTCTGACGGGCGAAACTCTGGCGAAAGAGATCGCCGAATTGATAAACGATCCCGGAGAGATCACGCGCCGCGAAGAGGCCAGCCGCAAAATGGCTCGCCCGAACGCCGCCGCGCTGACAGTTGATTTGATTGAAAAGCTGGTGGGTAGACGATGAACGTTGAACGCGCAAAGATGAACTTAAAACTACAGACGCCTGTTTCACCGTTCATCCTTCATCGTTCCGCGTTCATCGTTTGATTGTTATGTTTAATCGCATCCAACACGTCCATCTCGTCGGCATCGGCGGCATCGGCATGTCCGGGATCGCGGAGGTCTTGTGCAACCTCGGATTCCAGGTGTCGGGGTCGGACATAAGACGTTCGAGCGCGACGGAGCGCCTGGAAGGGTTGGGCGTGACGGTCAAAGAGGGACACCGCGCGGAGAATGTGGGCGACGCTCAGGTCGTG
>DASWNS010000581.1:0-2654 GCA_036399115.1 Pyrinomonadaceae bacterium
TTCAATCACCTCTCTGCGCCCCTTCTGTGTCCTCTCTGCGTCTCTGTCGTGAATTCTGTTACGCGCTCACGGCTGCGCCGGTGGTCGGCGTGGCCGCGTCGGCCTGTTCCGTTCCGGTGCGCGCGTGATAGAGGTCTGCGATGCGTTGCTCGTGCTTGGCGATGTCGACGCTGATGTCGTCGAAAATCTGCGCGGTCGTCGGGTCTGTGAAGCTGTTGGCGAGATTGAACGAATCGACGACGCCGGTTTGCAGGTCGCCGAGCGCGCGCCGCATGAGCGCCACGTCGTCGCTCGATTGGAGCCAACTCTTGAGCGTCGCCCACGCGCCGCTGCCCGCCGCCTGAAACGATTCCTTCTCGCCGAGCGCGGCCAGACGCGCTTCGAGTCGCGCGATGTGGCTCTGCTTGTTCGCGCAGATCTCCGTGAAGGCCGCGCGGAGGTCGGGCGCGGTCGCTTTCTCCGCGTAGTGCTCGAAGGCCGTCAGCGCGTAACGCTCGCCGCGAATCGCCGTGTTGATGCCGTCAGCGATCTCGCTCTTGGTCGAGCCGCCCCAATCCTCCGCCAGCTTCCACCAGTCGGCGGCAAGATTCCCTTCATCCGGCAGCGAGACATCTTTCAACCCGCCTTCCAGTCCGAGGTGACGCAGGATGGCGGCGGTGAAGATGGGCGCGTCGCCGGGTCGGCGCGACGTGAGGAGATTGCCGTCGCGCACGATGGGCGCGTCTTCAAAGTTCGCCCCGGCGTTCTGCATGTCCTTGCGGATGGCGCGGAAGCCCGTGGCGCGTTTGCCTTGCAGGAGTTCGCCTTCGATCAGGACTTGCGGTCCGTGGCAGATGGCCGCGACGAGTTTGCCCTGCTCGACGGCGTCCTGCACGAAGCGCACGGTCTTCATGTTGGTGCGCATCTTGTCGGGAGCCATGCCGCCGGGGATGATGACGGCGTCGAACTCTTCCGCGAGCGCATCGGTCGTCGTGCGGTCGGCCTCCATAGAGAGCTTCAACTGTTTGCCCTGATATTTTTCGTTGACGCGCGAACCAAGTACGGTCACTTCCGCACCCGCTGCCCGGAGGGCGTTATAAGGAACTGAAAACTCGCTGTCTTCCACATGGTTTTCGATCAGGATCGCAACTCTTTTCGTCGTGTTGTCCGGCTTCGCCATATAATTTTTGACTCCTTCAAAGTATTTCAAATTTCTGTTGGACGCCGCGCGCTCCGGGGCGTCCGCCCGCGAATGTGCCCGAGGGTTAGCCTCCGGTTAAATTGGCAAGGGCTGTGCCAGCACGCGCGCGGAGTCGAATGCGGGCAAAAGGCGTCCGACGCGCCGCACGCGCGCGCAGAAAGCCGTACAGGAGGAGGCCGCGAATGTTCGTTTACGTTACTTGCGGCGGGCGTCTTCGCTCACGCGCGGCCTGCCGCAGATTATTTGCGACCTCTGCGACACTTTATGATTGACGGCTGCGCCACACTTCATGTAAACCACAAGGCAACTGAGAAACGCGCAAAGTGAAAGCGTAGGGCACAAGGTTGTTTAGTTCGCCTTGAGCGCGGGTAACTCATTCAACTCGAAACAAACGGGAGGAGAGAAGATGCCAAGCAGACGTAAACAATCTAATAGCGGGAGAGGCAACGCCGACAGCAGTAGCAGCGGCAGCAACAGCATGATGGACACGGCGACGGAAACGGGAGCGGGCGTTGTCAATCAGGCCACGGAAGTGGCGAGCGAAGTGGCGGAACGCGGGTCGAGCCTCGGCAGTTCCTTGCTGGAAACTTTGGCCGACACGATGGGCACCGTGAGTCCTACGCTCGGCGACATCGTGCGACCGGGCGGGGCGACGAAACGCTCAGGCGGATCATCTGGGCGTTCGTCCACGGGACGCAGCGGCACAACCTCAACGTCGAGCGCGGTGAGAAGCATCGCGCGGCAGGCGGGCAAAGCGACTGAGCGTGCGGGCAACGCCGCCGCGAGTGAAGGGCGTGCCACCTCACGCGCCAGCAAGTCTGCGAGCAAAGCGATCACGCGCACGGCTAATTCGGCCACCGCGTCTTCGGGCGGCGGAAGCGCGTCGAAAAAAGGCGGCGCAAAGAAGGGCAGTTCGAAGTCGGGCGGCGCAGCAAAGTCCGGCGGCGCGAAGAAATCCGGCAGCAAGTCTGGCGGCTCGGCAGCAGGGCGCGGCGGAAGCTCCCGAAAGAAGTAAGCGCGCAACGCGCACGCTCGAACGCAGAGAGCGCCGCACAATTCAACCTTGAACGGATCGCACCTACCGCGAAACAACGAGTGCGATCCGTTCAAGGTTAGCTGTCTTGATGCGGCTGAGAATATTTAAGGAGACACATTTACAGCCTCTTGAACCCGAAACAAAAGCGAGAGCACGTGAGTGCTATGGTACATAATTCATGGGGCTTGAAAAGCGTGCAAGAAGAAGTGGCTAAGTGTCGTGTCTTGTGTGCTAATCATCACCAGAAACATACGATCCGGCAGTTCGGATACAAAAAATGGTTGGACTTAGAGCGAGACGCAAAGAAAATTGCCGTATAACTAAGAGATAGCTATACGGCAAAAAGAATGAAGCCACCTTGGAGACTCGAACTCCAGACCCCCTAATTACGAATCAGGTGCTCTACCAACTGAGCTAAGGTGGCATATAAGTTTGTGA
>DASWNS010000582.1:0-2319 GCA_036399115.1 Pyrinomonadaceae bacterium
GGCCGCCCCGTCGTTGACCCCGGAAGCGTTGCCGGCGGTCACCGTTCCGGGGTTGCGGACCGGCGTCTTGAGCTTGGAGAGGCTCTCCAGGGTCGTGTCGGCGCGCGGGTGCTCGTCGCGTGCGAGCGTGAGCGGTTCGCCGCGTCGCCCTCTGATCTCAACGGGCGTGAGTTCGGCGTCGAAGCGGCCTGAGTCAATCGCGGCGGCGGCGCGCTGCTGCGAGCGCAGGGCGAAGGCGTCCTGCTCGTCGCGCGTGATCTCATATTGACGCGCGAGGTTTTCGGCGGTTTCGCCCATGATGAGGCCGGAGAGCGGGTCGAGGAAACCGTCTCGATACATGCCATCCACGAGTTCCATGTTGCCCATCTTCAAGCCCCAGCGCGCGCCTTCCGCGAAATAGGGGACGCGCGACATGTTCTCCACGCCGCCCGCGAGGACTGCGCGTGCGCGTCCGAGCATGATCTCCTGCGCCGCGAGGATGATCGCTTTCAACCCCGACCCGCACGCTTGATTCACCGTGTAGGCGGGCACAGTCTCCGGCGCGCCCGCGCGATAACCGATCTGGCGCGCGAGGTTCGGACCCGTGCCCGCCTGTCGCGCCGCGCCCCAGATGACCTGCTGAATCGCCCCCGGCTCTAATCCTGCGCGCCGCAGAGATTCCTGCGCCGCCGTCGCGCCCAACTCCGCCGCCGGAACATTTGCGAGCGCGCCGCCGAAGCGACCGATAGGCGTTCGCACCGCTCCCACCAAATAAATATCTTTCATTGCTTCACTCTCTGAATTAACATTCGCCGACAGATGACAAGATAATAACTTGTCCGGCAAGTAGATTCCAAAACGACGTGCAAACACCCGCCTCCGCGTCGTGCCTTTCTTTGCGCCTCCGGTCTTGACTTCTTTGCGTCTCCGGCGAGAACTGTATTTCACGCCGGGCGCGCAAAGTTAAAACGAAAGACGCAAAGCGTTCTTGCTTTGCCTCTCGACTTTCCAGCTATCGCTCGCGCAGCACTTAGTCAATGAAAGTCCTCACGAATCCAGCCGAGAGGGAAGAGGCGCGCTGCTCTATCGCGTCTATCTTAGATGCGCGCGGGGAGTGGTTTTGTGCCCGGACGCGGGATGGCGCGAGCGTGCCGCTCGGCAGAGGCGCGTGGGAGATCGGCCTGACTCGCGGCGGGCTGCATTTCTCTTACCGGACGGAGCGGGGCGCGCTCTACGTGTGGCGCGTGGAGGGTTGGGAATGGACGGGCGCGCGTCTGCGCTTGAGCACCACGCGAAAGATGGGCGCGGAGCGTGCGGTGTTGGAACTCGTTCCGCGCGCCTCTGTCGCGGAGGGCGTTGCGCAGGTAGCGGCGGCGCGGTGGGCGGCCTGCGAAAAGTTGGCCGCGCTCGTCTGCGCTGCGACGCCGAACGCGAAGGTCGAACGCGCCAACTTGAGCGCGGGCGCGCGACGCGCGGAGCCGGGCAGATACGCGCGCATACTCTTCTCACGCGCCGGACGCGAACGCTTCGCCGCGACGGGTGCGGTCGTCGCGCTCGGCGCGCATGAGGTGGACGCCTTCCTCGCGTCGGCTTTGCTCTGGTGGCGGCGGTCTGTCGAAAAGTCGAAGCGTGCGTGCGCGCGAAAGTTATGGCTCGTCGTGCGCCCTGAACTGAGAGACGCGACCGCCGAGCGTCTCTCTCTGTTGCGGCGAGAGGTGCGGCGCGAGATCGAATTGTATGAGACGGACAAAGGCTGGCAAAACCTGTCGCCCGTCCCGCTGCCCGAACTCCAGCGAACTTTCGACGACGCCCCGGCGCGCCTCAGCCGCACGCCGCGCCCGGAGTTGACGGAGACGGCGGCGCAGATCCTTGCGCTCGCGCCCGGTGCGATTGACGTGATACGCGCGCGGCACGGCGAGACGCTCAGATTTCGCGGGCTGCCCTTCGCACGCGTCCGCAGCCTGATGCAGCGCGAGCGCGTCTGGTTCGGCGTGGGGAACGCGCCGCGCCTTCCGCTCGACGAAAGCACCTGGCCGCAACTCGCAAAACTCATCGACGAACTGCACGCGCACAGGCACGCCGCCTCCGTCGATCAACGTCATGCCTTCTACGCGTCTGCGCCGGAAGCGTGGCTTGAGTCGTTGCTGCGGCGCGACATCACGCGGCTCGATCCGGGTTTGCGTCTCGCGCCGCTCTACACGCAGTTTCGCACCGCCCCGGCAGCGACACGCACGCGCCACGCAGGCGCGCGTCCCGTAGACCTGCTCGCCATCAGGCGCGACGGGCGGCTCGTCGTCATCGAGTTGAAGGTTTCGGAAGACGCCGCCCTCCCCCTGCAAG
>DASWNS010000583.1:0-4552 GCA_036399115.1 Pyrinomonadaceae bacterium
GTTGCGAAGACAACGGCCTCTACGTGCCGGTCGCAAACTTCGACGCCTGTGGCTCCAGAGCTTTCGCCGTCAGTGTCCGCGCCCCGCGAACGATAAGGCACACCTGTTGACTCACGTTACCTTAAACGGAAACGGTCGCCCGCACTGCTGATTCCACCACCCTGAGGGGCTAGCCTCCTGCGACTTCTCAAGTCGGCTACCTCCTTCCTCCAAAGGAGTGCATCCATGATCGTCTATAAACTTCTTCTCGCCAGCCTCGGCCTCTTCGCCCTCTTCAACTATCTCATCATCCCGGAAGTTAAACGCAAGTGGGACGCCAACCGCACGCTCTGGAAGGTGAGCAAGGTCGGCCTCCTCTCGATGCTGGACTTCGCGCGCACCACTTTCCTGCTCGCCGCCGTCACCTACGTCTTCGTGCTGCTCGTCGCGTGGGTGCTTTCGTTGACGGGAGCTTCGACGGCGCAAGGTCTGGCCGGCGTCGTCGCGCGCATGCAGGGCTACCGCAGCGGACTCTCGACGTTTGAGGATTACTGGGGCGTGTGGGTCTTCGGGTTGTTGCTCGTCGCCCTCTGCGTGCTTGCATACCGCAGGGGCAAACGGCATCACGCAGAGCAGTTTCAGGCGACCGTGAATCGAGAGTATGAGCGGCTGCGGCTTGAACGCGAGGAAGGCGTCTGGGAAGATTTGCCGCCGACGCCGGAGATGCAGGCGATTGAAGAGCGTCTCCGGTGGGGCGTCGGCGTGCTCGATCAACTCGAACAGAGCCAAGCCCCGCGCGACGCCGAGTTTGAGACGAACAGAGAATCCCTGCGCCTGTTTCTACAGACGTTGGAGCAACGCTGGCACTCGCTCGATTGGCTGCGCCGCATGAACCTGACCTGGGAGGATGACGACGATGCCGCGACCGCGCCGCAAGGCAAAGGCTGGCGCGCGCGGGCGCAGACTTTCTTTATCAGCAAGGGAATGTTGAAGAGCCTGAAAGCCGGGTCGCGCACGCTCGGCCACGTCGGGATGGTGCTCCTGCTGCTGTCGCTCATCGGCGTCAACGCGTCGTCGCTCAACAACGCCTTCGCGGCGCGCATCGTGCGTCTGGACGAGTTGCAGGTTAAGGCCAGCGAGCAGGAGGCGCGCGAGAGCTTTGCGCGCGTGCAGGCCGAGCAGCGCGACGGCGGCAAGCAGGAACTCGACAAGGAAGACGAGGACGCGCTCGACGATCTCTCGCGTCAATTCGAGGACGCGTTCGCCTCTTCGGGCGCATGGCGCGCCGTGCAGACGCCGCGCACGGTCGTCTCCGAGATGCGACGCCTGAACGTGCGCGGGCGCATCCTCGCCAACGTTAGACGTGCCGCCCCGGCGAGCGCGGACGTGGGCGCATCTTCCGCGTCGGCTGCGACGGAAGCCGCGCAGTCAAGCCCGCTCGAACGCGAAAGCATAGAACTCTACGAGCGCACGAGCAGCAAGCCGGGACCACAAACGAAAGTCGGCGAGCGCACGCGCGTCAACCTGCGTCAGGAAGTGGCCGGGCAGTCGAGCAAGCTGTGGGAGGGCGTCAAGACCAAGTGGCGCGCACACGTCGCAGAGTTTGGCCGCGCGGCGCGCATGGCTGACATCGGCGATTTCATGGTCGGCGAGATCGCAGGCAACGCGCTCGAAGGCTTTCGCGGCGAGGCGAGCAGCGAGATGGGGAAACTGTTTCAGCAAATGACGAACGAGGGCGCAGCCGACTCGATCAAGAGCATGTATGAGACACAGTTCCGGCAGTTCGTCGTCGATCTGGCAGGTCCCGACTCGATGGATGAGGCGTTGCGGCGCGTGCGCACGGAGGTGCCGGGGCGAAAGGCGTACACGCTGACTAACGCCGCGCGCCTGCGCGAGACGACGGCGAGGTTGCCCGACAGCGAAAAATTGGTGGCGACTCTCAGAGAGCGTCCGCCGACGCTGCGCGAGAACGCGAACCCGGCCAAGATTCAGGCCACCACAGACAAACTGAAAAGCGTGTACAAGTCGCACCCGAACGCGGGAGCGGGCGGCGCGGCTCGCCCGGTCGAGGCATCCGCCAGTTACGAAGACTACTTCCCCGGCCACATAGACTCGGAGCGCAACACCGTGCAGGGCAAACTTCTGGCCGAACTGCACCCGGAGACAGTCAGGCCGCCGGGACCTGAAGGCGGCGGCGGAAGCGGCGGCGCGACGAAGGGCGGCAACCCCGAACCCGGAAGCGGTGGCGGCGCGGGTGGTGGCGGAGGTGGCGGCGGTGGTGGCGGCGGAGGCGGTAGCAGCAGCGGCAAGAGTGGTGGCGGGGGAGGAAGCAGTGGCGGCGGTGTGGGAAGTGGTAGTGGAAGTGCCGGAGGCGGCGGCGCGGGGGGCGTTGAGTATAACCATGCCAGAAGCGGGGGCGGGTCGCACGCACGCACGCAGGGCGGCGGGAGAACGTCCTTTGCGCGAGCGCGCAGTTTTTCGATGCTGCGCGGCTTCGCGCGTGTGGGCGGCGTGCTCATCGGCCACCCGCTCGCAGAGTTACAGAGCGATGCTCGCGCCGACTTTAGAGATTTCGGCTACGAACTCGACGGCAATGAGGTGCGTCTACGTCTGCGGCGCGCGGATGGGCGCGAGTTTGTGCTCGGCCCCTACCGCAAGGCCATCGTGCATCAAGCGCTCTCTTATGTCGCCGACGGGCGCAGCACCGCCGTCACGATGACGAGCGCAACGCCTTTGGAGGAGTTGAAAGTGCTCCTGCACCCCAGTTTCATAGACACCCCGCTCGGTTGCCGCGTCATTGACATAGACCGCTTCGTCGATGAGTTCTCCGGCTGCCGCGACCCACGCGGGCAGTGTACAGACCCGCGAACTCTGGCCGTGACTCGAACTCAGGAACAGGTCATCCTCTACCAGTTCGCGTGGCTGAGCAGGCAACTGTCGCTGCTCGGCGCGGGCGGCTCTTCTGCCGAGAGCGGGACGCCGGATGCCTTCGAGATCAAACGGCAGCGCGACGAACTGCTCCCCTACGCCGGGCGTGCCCTGAAGAACGCCGCAGCGCTCAACGACCCCAAACAATCGCTGCTCGCCAGCAAACCGATGTTCTTCGACCCCGAACTCGTCGCACAGATGGTCGAATGCGTGCGCGGCAATTCGACGGCGGCAGAGAGCTTCGCCACCTGCGTCGAAGATAGAGCGGGACAGCGCAGCGTAGATGAATCAACGCGCCGGAAGTGGATGACCGAGCCGCCCTCGCCGGTCAACTGGAGCGGCGTGCGCGAAGTGGCGTTCAGCATTGATCCCGATCTCAGGTTCCTCGCGCCGCCCTCCGGCGACGAGACGGCGACCAGACTATGGCCGTTCGAGTTCATGCTCCAGACGGCCTTCCCGGAGCCGCCCACGTTTCTCCCCTCCGGCGAAGACCCCGAAGGCTTCACCGACGACGCGCCCTGGGATTTTCAAGAGCTTAAACCGCACATCGCCGAGCGTGTGTGGCAGGGCTTGCGCGGCAGCGAGCGGCACATGAGTGTCTTTCGAGACGTGCGTGAGTTGACCGTCCTCCAAAGGCTGTTCCGGGTCATGCTGGAAGGCGGCTTAGGCGAACGCCTTGAGATAGACGGCTTGCCCGACCTGGCGGAAGCGACCGGCGGGAGTTACCCCTACGCGCGCACGCCGCGTTGGAACGCAAGTCCCGGTGCGATTGAGATAGGCTACGCCCGACGCCTCTTTACCGGCCTGCTCGCACTCTCGACACAGTCGGCTGACCGCGCCGTGGGCAGCTCCGAGTGGTTCACCGAAGTTCTGGGCGACATGCGCTCGGCTTACGAACGCATCCTCCAGAATAAACATCCGGAGTTAATTTCGTCCGAGGAGTGGCAGAACGCGTACACGCTCAACCGTGGACGGCTGGCGGCTATGCAGAGATGCCAGTTGACCAGCGACGAAATGGCGTGCGGCCTGAACCGCGCGCTGTCGCAACTCGGCGAAGGAGTCCACTTCGCGCGCAACCTGCGCTTCGCGCTCGGCGTCTCCGAAGATGATCGCACGGGTCGCGCCGCGCACGTCTGCCCGCCGCTTTGATGGAAAGAGCGGGAGGTGGCCTGTTTTTGATTGCTTTAATTATTTGAGAGGAGAGAGAGAGACGGCTCTAACCTTTGCGCAGTTCGGTGAGCACCTGCTTGGCGACTGACTTGAGCGTGTCGAAGACGCCGACGCCCTTGTAAGCGACGGCTTCATGTACCGCTTCGTCTTTGCGTCGCAGTTCGCTCACGAGTTCTTCGGCGGGGATAACGTTCGGCAGGTCGCGCTTGTTGAGTTGCAGGACGTAGGGGAGTTTCGTCAACTCGTAGCCGTTGGCTTTCAAATTCTCTTCCAGATTGTAGAGAGCTTCGATGTTGGCGTCCATGCGCTCTTCCTGCGAGTCTGCGACGAAGACCACGCCGTCGACGCCCTTGAGGATCAGTTTGCGCGAGGCGTCGTAGAAGACCTGACCGGGGACTGTGTAGAGATGAAAGCGGGTCTTGAAGCCGCGCACCGTGCCGAGTTCGAGCGGCATGAAGTCGAAGAAGAGCGTGCG
>DASWNS010000584.1:0-1661 GCA_036399115.1 Pyrinomonadaceae bacterium
CCTCTTTCATGTTGTTCGTGATGTCGGGCATCGCGCGCACGGCTTCGAGCGTGTTGCCCTGCGAGACGAGATCGTTGATGGCTGTGTAGCCGCGCGAGGCCGTCAGATAGTCCATCGTGAGATAGGCGGGCACGTTGATGCCGTAGCCGGAGAGCAGCCCCGTGAAATAGTCGCTCCAGGAGATGGCGACGGCGATGTTGCCGATGGCGTACTCCATGAGCAAGTCCCAACCGATGATCCACGCGACGAGTTCGCCGAACGAAGCGTAGGCGTAGGTGTAGGCCGAACCGGCCACCGGAATCTTCGAGGCAAACTCGGCATAGCAGAGCGCGGAGAAACCGCAGGCCATCGCCGTGAACATGAAGAGAAAGATCACGGCAGGACCGCCGCTGTTGGCCGCGTTGCCGATCATGGCGAAGATGCCCGCGCCGATGATGGCGGCGATGCCGAGCGAGGTGAGATCAAGCACGCCGAGCGTTTTGCGCAAGTGCGGTTCGGCGTCTTTGGCGAGTTCGCCGTGAGCGTCGCTGTAGCCGAGTTCGGCGTCGCGCTTGATCTGCACGACGCTCTTTTTGCGAAACAAATTTGTGTAGCTCATCGAGTTTTCCGGTTGAGAAACGCGTGGTTGCTAGAGTTAGCAGGACTGGAAACAGCGTCGCGGAGTCTAGCATAAAATGATGAAGTAGGAATTCTGTATTTTGTATTCTGCTTCACCGTACATCGTTTATGTTAGACTTCTCCGGCCAAATCTTGATGCGCGGTTTCTAGTGCCTGACATGCCGGAAAGTCTTCGCGACAAAGCTCGCGCCCTGCACGAAAATCTCGACACAGCTTACGTCAATCTGGCGGCGCTCCTGCGCTACCTCCAACAACGCGACTTCAACGGACGCGTCCACGTCGAACTCGACGAGTACGACGGCGACATCTACCTGGCGGCGCGCGAAGCGGTGCGTGCGCGCGAAAGAGATCATGTGACGGGGCGCGAGGACGAGGGACAGGCGGCCTTGCAGCGCATCCTCGTGCGCGCGAGCGAACCGGGCGGGCGCGTCAGCGTCTACGAAGGCGCAGAGCACGCGATGGGCGACGCCGCCGGGTTGCGCACGACGACGGCGGACGAAGCGGCGACCACGGGAACGCGACTGACGCAGGAGGAGCGCGACCGTCGCAACGTCTTGCAGTTGAGCGGCGAGGTGATCGCGGCGGTGGAGCGGGGCGTGGCGGCAGCGTCGAACGAAAACTTCGCCGCACACTTTCAGGCGGCGCGGCACGAGATCGCGGACGACTACCCGTTTCTGCTCTCGCTCGGCAATTGCGTGGAATATGAGAACGGGGAAGCGCGCCTGAAGCGCGGGATGGAGATCGAGAAATTTGTCGTCGGCGCGTGCGAGGCTCTGCGGCGGGTGGTGGAACGCGTGGCCGCGACGGGCGAACGCGCACGCGGAGTACGCCGCGAAGTTGCACGCGAACTGGCCGCGCTCTCCGAACGACGCCCGCGCGCCCTCACGCGTTTCGGCTTCACCCCGCAACTCGAACGAATCGCGGGCTTGCGTTGGACGTGAAAGGAGCGTCTAGCGTTTAGCTGTGGGCCATAGAGATTGCCCCGCCGGTCGTCAGCCGAAAGCAATTTCAAAGCGTCGAAGCGGCGAGAGTCAACGGCCTCC
>DASWNS010000585.1:0-10394 GCA_036399115.1 Pyrinomonadaceae bacterium
ATGCCTGATCACCTATTTCCTCCTGAACGAAGAGTCAACCCCGATGCTCGAAGGGGGGCGGAGCATTCTCAATTTTGTGGAGCAGTCCGAAGTCTACCGCACGATCAACCGGAGCAGGCCGGAGGACGCCGTCGCCTACGATGAGAAGTTCGTCAGGAAGTTGTATGAGAAGTATGGGCTGACGGTGAGCGAACCCGTCTACTACGGTTCGTGGTGCGGGAGAGAAAATTTCCTGAGCTTGCAGGACATGGTGCTGGCCTATAAGGCTCAACGATAAAAGCTATGCCCGCGGCGACATCCACGTCGCCGCTATCCTTTTATCTTTCGGAGATAACCTTTCGGGTTAAAAGTCAGGAAGAACTTTTCCCGTTCGCGGTCTGGAGTGAACTGTGGCGTCTCCCGCAAAAACGACTCGACGGCTTCCATAGGTCCCGCCCCGTGGTGCTGGAGCACCGGGTGGCCGTTGACGTTCGTATCCTCGACGATCAGATAGCTGCCTTCCGTCACCATCGCCCCATAGATTTGCAACTCCTGAGAGACATGCTGCTGGCTGTGATCCGAATCGAGAATCGCCAGCACGGGGGCGGCCACCCCCACTCTCTCCTTAATCGCGCGGACGGTATCGACGGCGACGGACGAGCCTTTCAGATATTCTATCCTCGCGTGCGCGGGGCGCGCGGGACGTTCTTCGATGTCTACGGTGATGATCTCTCCCGTGCCCAGCAGGTCGCAGACGGAGGCCAGAAAGAGCGCGCTGCCGCCCGCCGCCGTCCCCGTCTCGATGATGTAACGCGGGCGCACCTCTTGAAGCAACTCCTGATAAATCCATAAATCGAGCGGGCATTTCAGCGTCTCGACGCCGAGCCAGAAGGTGTTCCGCCAGACGCGCGATTCGTAATAAAGCTCGTGGAACTGCTCACTGATCGAGTGCATGTTTCAACTCAGTCGCGTTGCCAGAAAATCCCGGTCCAATCAATCGGAATGATCTCTTCCCTGATGCCGTGCGCGTCGCGGAAGTCGTGTACGGCCTGACGACACGAGGGAAGCGCGCCGTAGTCGTCCACGATCAGGTAGCCGCCCCTTGACAGCTTGGGGTAGAGGTTCGCCAGCGCGACATAAGTTGATTCATACATATCGCCGTCGAGGCGAATCAAAGCGAACCGCTCTGCGCGGACGGTGGGCAGGGTGTCGCGGAACCAGCCGGGCAGGAAGCGACACTGCTCATCCAGCAGTCCATACTTCTCAAAATTCGAGCGCACCTCGTCGAGCGTGACGGCGAGTTCCGGGCACGTATAACAAATGTCTCCCTCGTCCGCCGGATATTGAGCGGCATCGGGTGGAGGCAGCCCTCGAAAAGAGTCCGCGCCCCAGACGCAGCGGTCTGTCACCTCGTAGGCTTTCAGAACCGCGCGCATGAAGATGATCGCGCCGCCGCGCCACACGCCCGTCTCGATCAGATCGCCCGGCACCCCTCGCGCCAGAATATCCTCGATGCAGTGCTGTAGATTTTCAAGACGCGCCCAACCGAGCATCGTATGCGCCATTGCAGGCCATTCGCGCCCTTCAATGCGCGACCGCTCATCGAACCCCTTGACCCGCTGTTCATGCTCGCCGTAGATCAGATTGAGTAAGGCGCGCTTCATCAAATCCAGATAGAGGCGGCGCGCTTCGTTCTGCGCACACATGCCTGCGTCCACTAATTCTCGCCTGGTCTGGAGAAATGCACTGTCCTTGTTCACAGACTGCTCCATCAAATCAACTGAGTTCCCGGCAAATCAACTGAGTTCCCAGGTGGAGGGCGTCAGCGTCGCCCCGTAGACAGGGTCGTAAGCCTCGCCGTTATCAAAATTATTGCGCCAGACAACTTCAAACCAGGCCGCGTGGTGAAGACCGTCAATCATACCCTGATATTTATTGGCGACGCTGACGCTCAAGAGATACCTTCCGCTTCCGAGTCGTACGGGCAGCGCGCAACGGACGCGGCAGCGTCTTTCTATATCCGGCAGCGCGTCGTTTTGAAAATAGGAGGCGACCGTGGTAATGCGTTGCCCTGTGTGGTCTTCTATGGAGATGGCGAGACGCGGTTCCCTGATTACGGCGGCAGGCTCAAGCAGCAGTTCGACGGTCATCTCCTGACCGGGATGAAAGCGTGTTGACGAAGGGCTGCCTTCGGCGGAGAGCCTCAGGCGACGAATGACGGGGGCGCAGTTGGGCAGTCGCGCCGAATGGTTCGTCAGATCGAAATCGCCATGCTCTTCCTGTGACGCGTCGTTGAGATAGTGGTCGATGACCGCGCCGGGCGTGCCCTCCTCACGCAGCCTCCCGGAGTCGAGCAGCAACACACGCTCACACATCTGCTGGACGGCGGCCATGTTATGACTGACGAACAGAATCGTTCGCCCCGCGCGGCTCACCTCCTGCATTTTGCCCAGACACTTCTTCTGGAAAGCCGCATCTCCCACGGCCAGAATTTCATCCAACAGCAGAATCTCCGGTTCGAGATGCGCCGCGACGGCGAAAGCGAGTCGCAGGTACATGCCGCTCGAATAGTGTTTGACGGGCGTGTCCAGAAAATCTCCCAACTCGGCAAAATCCACTATCTCGTCAAACTTGCGCGCGATCTCCTCGCGCTTCATGCCGAGTATCGCACCGTTGAGATAGATATTCTCACGTCCCGAAAGGTCTGGATGAAAGCCCGTCCCGACTTCGAGCAGACACCCGACGCGTCCGTAGATGTCGGCCATGCCCGATGTCGGTTTCGTGACGCGAGAGAGAATCTTGAGCAGCGTTGACTTACCAGCCCCGTTGCGACCGATGATGCCGACGATCTCGCCCCGCCCGACCTCAAAGCTCAAATCCTTCAAAGCCCAAAATGGCCTGGCCTCCGACAGCCTCCGGCGTCGCGCTAACATTCTAAGCGGGGCGGTGGCGGCATTCAGTAAAGCGCCGCCCGCCGCCGCAGACGCCTGCGCGTGCCGTCCGAGATAATAGAGCTTACTTAAATTCTCAACCTGAATAATCGGCTTCATCAAACACCAATTTGTGTCTCTCAAGCTGGCCGCTGAAATTTGCGCTAAACCACGTCGGCGAATTTTTCTTCCGCCCGGCGGAAACAGTAGACCGAGAAGATGAGTAGCGGCACGGTGATCCCGACCGAGACGGCGGTGGCATAGAAATCCGGTTCCCGCCCGAAGACAGCCCCCCGCATGCCTTCGATAATACCCACTATCGGATTGAGTGCGTAAACCCTGCGCCACTGTTCGGGCACGAGGGTTAACGGGTAGACGACCGGCGAGACGAACATCCAGAGTTGGAGCGCCACCGGCAAGAGCGTACCCACATCTCGATACTTGAGGTTGAGAGTCGCCAACAGGAGGCCGAAGCCGAGTGACAGCAGCGTCAGTTCCAGAATGAACAGCGGGAAGATGAGCAGGCTCCAGCCCGGGGTGATACCCTGGTAAAGCAGCATCGGCATCAGAATGAGAGAGGCAAAGAGGAAGTCTATCAACCGGACGGCGACGGCGGCGCACGGGATGAGCAGGCGCGGGAAATAGACTTTCTTGATGAGGTGCGCGTTGCTTATCAGGCTATAGCTACTGCCCATGCAGGCGTTTGCGAAAAAACTCCACGCCACCAGACCGACATAGGCAAAAGCCGCGTAAGGAATGCCATCCGAGGGCACGCGCATCAGCCTGCCGAGAAAGACCGTGAAGACCAGAGCCAGCAAAAGCGGCTGCAAAATGGTCCAAGTGGAACCGAGGAAAGTCTGCTTGTAGCGCACCTTGAGGTCGCGCCAAACGAGTAGATAGAACAACTCGCGATGCGCCCACACCTCTCCCAAGTCGATCCTGAGCCGGGTGTCGGCAGGTCTGATCTTGATCACAGGCCGCTCCGGCAAATCAGCCAGCGAAGCGAGGGTCTGCGCCCCTCTGTCGCTTAATTGGGCTTCGACGGATTCAAGCGGATCAAATTTTTCGCGAATAGACATGCGCGCCAAATTATTCGTAAATTCTACATTCGGGCTGCTGTAGAAGTTTGTCGTTGAATGCGACGAATGCGACGACGGCGGGAGTTAACGAATCGCCGGTCGATTCCCTCTCGCATGCGAACGCGCAGTTCAACATCTATGATGTTATCTTGTGAATGAAAGTTTGACAGGCTTTCTATCTGGCTGACGAGTCTAGGGGAGCGTCTCGCGGGCGTCAAGAGAGAGGGGAGAGGCGATCCTGTCGGGGCATGCTGCTCTAAAGCTCGTTTTTGAATTTTGAGATTCAGACTTCCCTGCTTAATCGTGCGTGGGAATCTCTGTGGGAACATATGCCTGGCCTCAATCCACTTGCTCATCCCGTCGCGCTCCAACATCCACTGCGGCTTACCACGTCAGCGTGGGCTGCACACATCCCCTTCGGAATGTTTCTGGTGGATATCGCACGCCCCGCCTTGCTGGTCGAACTCGGTACTTATACGGGGGTGTCCTTTAGCGCTTTCTGTCAGGCCGTCGAGGGGTTGGGATTAGAGACGCGCTGCCACGCCGTAGATACATGGAAGGGGGATGACCAGACAGGCTACTACGGCGGGGAGACCCTTGCCGATTTAAAGGCTCACATCGAAACCCACTACAAGGGGTTCGCTCAATTGATCGAGAGCACTTTCGATCAAGCCCTCCACAGATTTGAGGACGGCACGATTGACCTGCTCCATATTGACGGCCACCATGCCTACGAATCGGTGAGACACGATTTTGAGAGTTGGCTACCCAAAATGAGCGCGCGCGGAGTCGTGCTCCTGCATGATACGAACGTCCGCGAGCCGGACTTCGGCGTCTGGAAATTATGGGAAGAACTTAAAGTCCGCTATCCCCATTTCGAGTTTATACATGAGCACGGTCTGGGAGTTCTTGCCACCGGAACTGAGATGTCTGATGGCCTGCGCCTGTTGACCGGAACCTCGCCCGAAGAGGCCGCTGTCTGGCGTAAATTTTTCCATCAACTCGGCCACCGTTTCAGGGTGCAGTTGGATAAAGAGAACGAGATTCACCTCCTCACGGCGCAGTTGGAGGCTCACGCCCTTCAACTTCAAACTGTCTCCCACGAACTCCGGAACATTCTCAACTCAAGAACGTGGCGTTCCCTCGGTCGTTATATGTGGCTGAAGAACTTTCTACAGATGTCCGCCGCGCGCCTCCGGCAAAACTTGCGGACTACCCGAAAGGATGCTCAATAAAAGTCTCTCTGCCCGCGATAAAAAGGCGGGCACTTAACATGTTTTCCAGCGGCTGCCCTCTCCCCTCGAACATAAATGTGGAAGGCAACGTTATGAGTCGGATGAAGTCGAGTAAGAGTCACGATGCCAGTTAGTGAGATGATGACGCCCGAACGCTGGCGGCAGGTCGAAACCGTTTTCCAGACGGCTCTCGACATCACGCGGGAACACAGAGAGCGATTTTTGGCGGAAGCGTGCGCGGGCGACGAGGTTTTACGCCGCGAAGTCGAGCATATGATCGAGGGTTACGAGGCGGCGGACGAATTTCTCGAACTCGAGCGGCACTACTCATTTCTGAGAGCAATCAGCGGGTCTACACGCGTCGCGCGTCGCGCAGGAATGTAGCAAGCCAGGAGTCCCACGACGGAGAGCACCAACGCCACCACGGCAAACGTGACGGGGTCTGCCGCACTAACACCGAAGAGTAAGCTCTTGAGCAGGCGCGTTACGAGGAAAGCCCCTACCATACCCACCGCCACCCCTAAGACCACGAGCCGCATCCCCTGTCCGACCACGAGGCGGAGCACATCCGCTCTCTGCGCGCCGAGCGCTAACCTGATGCCGATCTCGTGCGTCCGCTGCGTGACTGCGTAACTGAGGACTCCGTAAATGCCTACGACCGCGAGCAGGAAAGCCAGTGTGGCGAAGCCTGCGAACAGGAGCACGATCAGTCGGCGGTTGGCGACTGACGCGGAGCGCACGTCTTCCATCGTTCTGATGTCATAAACAGGCTGTGACTTATCAATCGCGAGTACGGCTTCACGCACGGCTCCCGCGAGCGACTCCGGCTCCACGCTCGTGCGCACGGCAAGCGAGAGCGCGCCCCACGTCGCGTTCTGCGCCTGTGGCACGTAGACCTGCGGCCTGTCTTCGCCCTCCATTTGCCCCATCTTCACGTCGGCGACAACACCCACGATCTCACGCGCGAACTCCTCGTCGCGCCATGCCGTCAACCTCTTGCCGACCGGGTCTATGTCAGGGAATGCTCTTCGTGCGAGGCTTTCGTTGATGATCGCAACCGGCGGCGCGTCTGCCGCGTCCCTGTCCGTAAACACGCGTCCACTCTTGAGTGGGATGCGCATCGTTTTTATATAACCGGGAGTGGTCACGTTATAGCTTGCGTCGAACGCATGCTCGGTCGTGAGCGGATTGCCCTCACGTACGAAACCACGCGCGACCGAAAGGGTGGTGCCGCCGAGCGGGAGGCTGATCGCGGCACCTGCGGCTTCAACTCCCGGCAGCGCCTCGACGCGTTCCGTCAACTGACGAAAAAAGTTCACGCGCTGCTGCGGATCGGAGTAACGTGTCGAAGGCAGGCTGACGCGCATGGTTAAAACCTTCTCCGGGTCGAAGCCGGCATCTACGGCGTGAAGTAGAAGGAAACTTCTGATCAGCAGCCCCGCCCCGACGAGGAGCAATAAGGAAAGCGCGACCTCCGAAATGACCAACGCCGCACGGACGCGGTTGCGCCCCAACCCTCCGGACGACCCGAAGGAGCCTTCCTTCAGAACTTCGTTCAGATCAGTTTTAGACGCCTGCAACGCCGGCGCGATTCCGAACAACAGACCGACCACGCAGACCGCCCCGGCAGTGAAGCCGAGCACGCGCCAGTCCATGCTGACCTCATTTAATCTCGGTAGATTCGCCGGGCTAATTGATACCAGCAGGTCCATCAGGAAGAAACTCAAGACCAGACCAACCGCGCCTCCCAACGTTGCCAGCATCAAGCTCTCCGTCAGCAGTTGGCGGATGACGCGCAGGCGTCCAGCCCCGAGTGCCGTGCGCAGCGCGATCTCCCTGCGTCGTCCCGCCGCACGGGCGAGCAGCAGATTAGTGACGTTGGCACACGCGATTAAAAGCACGAACCCGACGGCTCCGAGCAAGAGCCACAGAGATGTGCTCACGTCTCTGACAGTCCGTTCGTGCAACGGGGTGAGGCGCACAGACCATCCGCCATTCGTCTCAGGATACTGCTGTCCCAGGCGACTATTGATGATGCCGAGTTGCGTCTCCGCTTCCTCCAACGTCACGTCCGGCTTCAGGCGAGCCAGCACGTTCAAATAGCGGTTGTCGCGCTTTTGGGCTGACTTCTCCGGTTTGAGCGGCGTCCACATCTGAGAAGCCCTTGGGAAGTCAAAACCGGCGGGCATGACGCCAACAACCGTGACGGGTGTGCCGTTCACTAAGAGACGGGTTCCCACGACGCCCGGGCTGGCGCCGAACCGCCGCTGCCAGAGGGCGTGGCTGAGTATGGCGACATCTTCCCCACCAGGAGATTCATCTTCCGGCAGCAAGGCGCGGCCTAGCGCAGGGCTGGCTCCGAGGGTTGGGAAGAAGCCGGCGGTGACCGACACGCGCGGCACACGCTCAGGTTCCCCTACCTCATCTGACAGGTTTGCGCTGCCGGTAACGTAAGCGGACATGCTTTCAAAATCACTAGCCTGCTTCTCCCAATCCGAGTAGTCCGCCGGCGAGAGATTGCTCGCGGTTATCCCCCTCGCCTGGTGAACCCCGTCGAACCAGATGATCCTTTCGGCATCCGGGAACGGCAGTGGACGCAGCAGTACCGCATTGACGACGCTGAACAGACTCGTGTTCGCGCCGATGCCTAGTGCCAGCACGAGTACGGCCACGGTGGTGAATCCAAAGTTCTTCCACAGCATACGCGTGCCGTAGCGACAGTCCTGCCACAGGGATTCGAGCCAGCGACCGCCCCTGACCTCATAACCCTGCTCTTTCACCCGCGTGAATCTGCCGAAGCGCCGCTCGGCATCTCGCCGCGCCTCCTCGGGAGACATGCCCTGCCTGACATTTTCCTCCTCCCGCATATCGATGTGGAAGCGCATCTCCTCATCGATTTCGTTGTGGATCGCCTCTTTGCAGATCAGTGCGCGCACGCGCCTATATAAACCCTTCAACCACATGCCTTCATGACTCCCTTCAGGCCGCCTGCATGACCTTGTCGATAGCTAGCACCATCAACCGCCAGTGCTCCTCTTCGACCCCTAGTTGCCTGCGCCCCGTGCGCGTCAACGTGTAAAAGCGCGCGCGGCGGTTGTTGTCAGACTTGCCCCACTCGGACTTGATCCAGCCCCGCTCCTCCAGCCGGTAGAGCGCCGGGTAGAGCGACCCCTCCTCGACCTTCAGCATGTCCTCAGCCATCTGCTCGATCTGCTGGCCTACCCCGTAGCCGTGCAAAGCCCCTACGGAGAGCGCCTTGAGTATGAGCATGTCGAGGGTGCCCTGCAGTAGGTCTGCTTTTTGTTTTGCCATCAGTCCCTCCTAGATGTTCTAGGGAAGATAATCAACTTTCCCTAGAACGTCAAGGGAAGATTTGTGTGGGTTGTCGCTTACTCGGCCTTGGCAGGAGTGGAGGAGTTAAATAACCTGGTCGCAGTGCGCGCGCCTGCGCACCGTCCCGAGCAGTGCCCTCACCTCCTCGTCCGACAGAGCCTCGACGCTCTCGGTCTGGTAAGGTTTAGGCGCACGCAGGCGGGCAAGCCTCGCCGGATCCCTGTGTACATACTGATCCACTTCTGAATCCTTCAAAGCCCACGAGTAGAAGGACGAGAGCAGGCAGGCGCGCTGATAGCTCGTCCGCGGCTTTACTCCTACTCCCTTCCAGTTCACGCAGCCAGTCTTGAACATCGGCTGGTTCGACCTCGCCGGGCAGCTTCCCGTATGTGCCGGAAGAAGGAGAGCACAATGCGCGGCTCGTCCCTCAGTAGGTCTTGACGCCGCCCACTCTCGCCCGTCGTGCCAGCAGCTCGGAATGAATCCGCCCCCGCAACACGACTTGCAGGTCGTCGTCTCGTAACTGGAGGGCTGTACTACTGGAAGGAGTGCTCATAATGCTTGTCGGCTTTATCTGATATCAATGACTTCCGGCCATTCGAGGTCTTCGATATCTTGTGCCGCCGGGTCAACCGTTGACTTCATCACAACCCCCTCCGTCCCGCATAGCTCATAACCCATCGGCCCCAGCGACTTCTCTTCACGACGCTTCTCGTCCGGCTGTTCCTCGCTGCGCCCGACGTGCCATTGAGGCCCGGGCGCGGGATTCATCGCGTACCATGTCAGCGCGAACGCCAACACAAGCGCCAACAATTGCAATCGGATTCTCTGTATGACCTGCTCTTCCCACATGAAAAACTCTTTTCAGCTGCTCCCTTCCCTAAAATCCGCTTCTTTATAACATGGAAACCTTGATGGGTACACATCTAGCATCTTTGTGTATCCAACAGTTCAATTCAATTGAATATTGCTTTTTTTATATGTAATAATTACTTCTGTGTAACGCAATCTTGATTGGGAGGTTCAATCCAGCCTTGAGAGCTACCCGTCGCCGTCAACGTCGCCCTGACCCGCTCGCCTCGCCTGACGCTGTGCGTAATGTCATCAATCAACTGCGTGACGCACTGCCAGATATTATCCCTCAGAAAGACAAAGACCTGGTACGAATGCTTCGCGCAGCTCGGCATGCCCAGCGATATCCAGCGACCGACACAAAGCGTGGCCGCCCCGGCAGGTGGAGGCGCGAAGACTTGCTTAAAATTGCCACACGGCTCGGCGACATACTTGAGCGTGAAACATCATCACACATCTCGGTCGCGAGTTTTGTTGACCACTATTTGCGTCTACTCGAATTCCCTGCTGATGTGAGCGAAGCACTCGCTTCCGGACAGATCAATCTATTCGAAGCCGAACAACTCGCCAGAATTACTCCAGAGAGGCTTCAGGTCACTCCAAGCCAAGCCCGTCGCACGCGCACCGACTTGCTCTCGACGCATCTGCAAACTAAAGCCTCCGGCACTCAGTTACGCCAGCGTGTAAACGAATTGCTAAAGCAGCCCGAGGCTGCGACTCAGTCTGATGAATCGTTTCTTGAGTACTTGGAGGATTTGGAAGATTTCGACCCTTACGACCCGACTCATCTGTTTTGGGAGCAAATCAAGCAACTCGGTTTTGCCTTCCGCGAGATACGACGTGAAGATGTGCTGGACGAAGAGATCGAAGAGTTGTTGAAAGCGAGTGAACCCATTATGGCTGTATTGAGCAGAATTCAGCGTCGTAAGGAGCAGAGGGGGATGACAAAATTGCAGCTCTAAACCAGTCTCGTTCAGTAAAACAGG
>DASWNS010000586.1:0-7146 GCA_036399115.1 Pyrinomonadaceae bacterium
CACGCTCTCCGCCGCCGACGCCGCCGTCCACATCATCGACAACCCTTTCACGCCGCAATTTTTTCACCACCATCAGGTCGGCGTCACGCTCTTTTTGATCGCCGCGCTCGGCGCAGTCTTCCTCAAGGGGTTTAAGGAGGCCATCGGCATCGCCGTCGTGATCGTCGTCGTCTACATCCTGCTCAACCTGATCGTGCTGTCCGTCGGGTTTTATCAACTCGCGACGCAGCCGCAGTTGATCTTGAGTTGGAAAGACGCTCTGTTCGCACGCCATAGCAACCCTCTGCTGATGATCGGTGCGGCGCTCGTCGTCTTCCCGAAACTCGCACTCGGACTCTCCGGCTTCGAGACGGGCGTGGTCGTCATGCCGCTCGTTGAGGGCGAAGCCGGCGACGACCGGCGCAAACCGATGGGGCGCATCAAGAACACGCGGAAACTGTTGAAGGCCGCCGCGCTGATCATGAGCGTGCTGCTCATCGCCAGCAGCATCGTGACCTCCATGCTGATTCCCGCAGATGCGTTTCGCCCGGAGACGGCGACTACGCCCGCCGGTGCAGCGAGCGGGCGCGCGCTGGCGTATCTGGCGCATACGTTCCTCGGAGACATCTTCGGCACGGCCTACGACGTGAGCACGATCCTGATCCTGTGGTTCGCCGGCTCGTCCGCGCTGGCCGGGTTGCTCAACATCGTGCCGCGCTACCTGCCGCGTTACGGCATGGCTCCTGATTGGGCGAAGGCGACGCGCCCGCTCGTCCTCGTCTTCACCATCATCTGCTTCGCCGTGACGGTGCTCTTCAAGGCAAACGTCGAGGCGCAGGGCGGGGCTTATGCGACGGGCGTGCTGGCCTTGATGAGTTCGGCGGCCATTGCGGTCGCGCTCTCCGTCTGGCGCGAGGCGCGCAAGTGGCGTTGGGCGTTTCTGCTGATCGCGCTCGTCTTCATCTACACCACGGTCGTCAACATCATCGAGCAGCCGGAAGGACTCAAGATCGCCTCGTTCTTCATCGGCTTCATTATCATCGTCTCGCTCATCTCGCGCGTCTCGCGCACGACCGAGTTGCGCGTGGAACGCGTGGAACTCGACGAGACTGCGCGCGCCTTCGTCGAAGAAGCGAACCGGCGCGGCGAGATACGCATCGTGACGAACCGCTGCGACCGTGGCGACGTGAGCGAGTACGAGTTCAAGGAACGGGAGAAGCGCGCCGACAATCACATCCCGACGCGCGACCCCGTGCTCTTCTTCGAGGTCAAACCCGGCGACGCTTCCGAGTTTGCGGGCGTGCTCAGGGTGTCGGGCGCGGACGTTGAAGGCTATCACGTGCTGCGCGCGGAAAGTCCCGCCGTGCCAAACGCCATTGCGGCCTTTCTACTCTACCTGCGCGATACGACGGGCAAAGTGCCGCACGTCTACTTCGGTTGGAGCGAAGGAAATCCGCTGGCCTATCTCTTCAAGTACGTGGCGTTTGGCGAGGGCGATACCGCACCCGTCACGCACGAAGTTTTGCGGCAGGCGGAAGAAGACCCGGAGAAGCGTCCGGTGGTTCATGTCGGCGGTTAAGGGAAAGTTATTGACGGTTGCTTTACGACGAGCAGAGGCGTAACATCCGCAGCGTTGAAAATTTGTCAGCCGAAGTTGTTCACGGCGTCGCAGGACGTTAGAGGGACAACACGGGGGAACCAACGTTTCGCTCTTCAGGCGAGACACGGGGCGCATCGTGAGCGTTCGACTCCAACAGGGTCGGACTCTTCGCGAAGGATACTTCCAAATCCCAGCCCGTCAGCTAACCTCGCAGGCTTTTAGGGAAGGGCAACTCCGCGCAAGCAGTATCTCTAAAGGCGCAGGGCTTCATGCTCTGCGCCTTTTTTCGTCTTGCGCGGCACTAGCAACGAAGGAGCTTCTATGTCCATTCAAATCGTCGTGCCGGAACGCCCGTCGAGAGGTTTTAAGAAATGGTTACTTAAAGGCCGAGTCGAAGAGATGGAAGGACCGCACGAGCGGGAAGGGCAGCATCACACGCACCCGTGGTGGAAGGTGATGTGCCTGACGGGCGTGGACTACTTCTCCACCCTCGGCTATCAACCGGGCATCGCCTTTCTCGCCGCCGGTGCCCTCTCTCCCATCGCCACGCTGATTCTCGTCTCCCTGACGCTCTTCGGCGCGCTTCCCATCTACGGGCGGGTGGCCGCCGAAAGCCCGCACGGCGAAGGCTCCATCTCGATGCTCGAAAACTTGCTGGCGCGCTGGAAGGGCAAACTCTTCGTGCTGGTCCTGCTCGGTTTCGTCGCCACCGACTTCGTGATCACGATCACGCTCTCCGCCGCAGACGCCACCGCCCACATCCTCGAAAACCCCTACGCGCAACGGTTCAACGTACTCGATCATCCGGTCATCATCACACTCGTGCTGGTCGCGGTGCTCGGCGCGGTCTTCCTCAAAGGGTTCAAGGAGGCCATCGGCATCGCCGTCGTCCTCGTTCTGGCCTACCTGCTGCTGAACACGGTCGTCATCGGTCGCGGCATCTTTGAAGTCGTGACGCACCCGGAATACCTGCCGCGCTGGCGCGACTCGCTCTACACGGCGCACGCGAACCCTCTGATGATGCTTCTGGCCGCGCTCGTCGTCTTCCCGAAACTCGCGCTCGGACTCTCCGGCTTCGAGACGGGCGTGGCCGTCATGCCGCTCGTTAAAGGCGACCGGGAGGACACGGAGAAGAACCCCTCGGGGCGCATCCGCGACACGCGCAAACTCCTGCGCACGGCTGCCCTCATCATGAGCGTCATGCTCATCACGAGTAGTTTTGTGACCACGCTCGTCATCCCGCCGGAAGCCTTCCAGCCGGGGACTTCGACGATCCCGCGCGGCGAAGCCAACGGGCGCGCGCTGGCCTACCTCGCGCACCATTTCTTCGGCGACGCCTTCGGCACCATCTACGACGTGAGCACCATCCTGATCCTCTGGTTCGCGGGCGCGTCCGCGATGGCGGGGCTGCTGAACATCGTGCCGCGCTACTTGCCGCGCTACGGCATGGCTCCCGATTGGGCGCGCGCCACGCGCCCGCTCGTCCTCGTCTTCACTGCCGTCGCCTTCGCCGTCACGATCTTCTTCAAGGCGGACGTAGACGCGCAGGGCGGGGCTTACGCGACGGGCGTGCTGGTCTTGATGACCTCGGCGGCCTTCGCCGTCATGCTCTCCGCGCGGCGCAGGGGGGCAAAGAGATGGACTATCGCCTTTCTGTTGATCTCGCTCGTCTTCGGCTACACCACCATCCTCAACGTCTTCGAACGACCGGAAGGCTTGAAGATCGCTTCGATCTTCATCGGCGGCATCGTGCTCGCGTCGCTCGTCTCGCGCGTGTGGCGCACGACCGAACTACGCGTCGTAGAGTTGGTGCTGGACGCGAAGGCGCGTGAGTTTATAGAGGAAGCGGGCAGGCGCGGCGACGTGCGCATCGTCGCTAACCGGCGCGACCGTGGCGACGTGGAGGAGTACATGTCGAAGGAGCGGGAGAAGCGCGCAGGCAATCACATCCCGACGCGTGATGCCGTGCTCTTCTTCGAGGTCAAGGCAGGCGACGCTTCCGAGTTTTCCGAGAGCTTGAAAGTGCGCGGCGTGGAGTTGGACGGCTACCGCGTGCTGCGAACGAAAAGCCCCGCTGTACCGAATGCCATCGCGGCCTTCCTCCTGCACGTCCGCGACGCGACGGGCAAAGTGCCGCACATCTATTTCGGTTGGAGCGAAGGAAATCCGCTGGCCTATCTCTTCAAGTACGTGGCATTTGGCGAGGGCGATACCGCACCCGTCACGCACGAAGTTTTGCGGCAGGCGGAGAAAGACCCGAAGCGTCGTCCGGTGGTTCACATCGGCGGGTGAGAGAGACTGTCGGGAGCAGCTTTGCGTCGCCCGCACACACTGCGGCGAGGCCGCACGTTTCCGCCGCAGTGAGAATTGTCGATTAGCGATCTGCCTGTCGGGAAGTAAGGCTTATAGCGGCGACGTTTAAGTTCGGGGCGCGTCCGGCGTGCCCGCGCCGCGGCTTGCGAGGAAGCAAGAGCGGCAGAAGACCGGACGACCCTGCGAGGGATAAAAGGGAACGGTCGTCTGTTGACTGCACTGTGCGCAGTTGACGGAGACTTCGATGCGTTGGCGCACGCCCGAAGCCTGCGCGGCGGCAATGGCGGCCAGCCGTTCATTCTTCGCCTGCTTGCACGGCTTGCAGCGTTTCGGTTCGTTCTTTAGACCCTTATCGTGAAAGAAAACCTGCTCGCCGCCCGTCCAGATGAAATCTTCGTTACAATCAACGCAGCGAATATTGCGGTCCTGAAATTCGGTTTCGGCGGGACTCCACTCCCCATTTGCTTTGGTTGTTGCTTGAGCTTGTGACATGTCTGTAACCCCCCACGGATGCACTTCCCGGAGTCGAACTTTCGGTGAGAGAAGTTTTTTCTCGAAGGAAATCTGTTTTTTGCAGATCGGAGTCTCGCGTAAAGACCCCTCCCTTAATCTATGCGTTTTAAAGATCACGCGAGCCACGCGCGCCTGTAAAGCCAGTCGCAGCCGCCCATCGTTGACCGAGTTACTATGCAAAGTATAACTATCACAAAACTGTGTCAAGGCTTTCCGAGCAGGCTCGAAAGGTCGCACTCCGGGCAAGTCGTCTTGACACCACTTTCGCGCCGTGCCAGCATCCGCGCGTTCAAAGCTCAAATTACTTCTCGTGAGCGTTAAAAATTTCTCTCTATGAAGATTCTGGTCATCGGCTCAGGCGGGCGCGAACACGCGCTCTGCCATACGCTCAAGCGAACTTCCAAACAACCGCTCGAACTCTACTGCGCGCCCGGCAGCGACGCCATCTCCGAGATCGCGCGCTGCGTTCCGTTGGGGGCGACGGACGTGTCCGCGCTCGCCGCGTTTGCCGAAACGGAAAAGATCGATCTCACGATTGTCGGCAGTGAAGCCCCGCTCGCCGCCGGACTCGCAGACGAATTCGAGCGGCGCGGCCTCGCCGTCGCGGGACCACGCGCCGAAGCCGCACAATTGGAGTCGAGCAAGGCGTTCGCCAAAGAATTTATGGCGCGGCACAAAATTCCGACGGCGCGTTTTCGCGTCGCGGCGAGTGCGCGGGAAGCAAGGGAGATTTTAGCGAGCGGGGAGTTTGGCGGGGAAGATTCGCCCGTCGTCGTCAAAGCCGACGGACTCGCGGCGGGCAAAGGCGTCGTCGTGGCCGCGACGCGACGCGAGGCTTTAGAGGCGATCGCGGAATTGATGGAAGGCGGGCGCGTGGGGAGCGAAGCGGCACGTCGCGTCGTCATCGAAGAAGCACTGGGCGGAGCCGAAGCCTCTCTCCTGTTCTGGACTGACGGCGAGACTTACGCCCTGATGCCCCCCGCGCGCGATCACAAACGCATCGGCGAAGGCGACACCGGGGCGAATACGGGCGGCATGGGCGCGATCACTTCACCCGACGTGCTCGACAAAGCGACCGAGGCGCGCGTCGTCCTTGAGATCGTCGAGCCGACGCTGGCGGGCTTGCGCGCCGCTGGACTCGAATTTCGCGGCGTGATCTTCATTGGCCTGATGCTGACGCCTGCGGGGGCGCGCGTGCTTGAGTACAACGTGCGTTTCGGCGACCCGGAAGCGCAGGCCATCCTCCCGCGACTCGAAAGCGACCTCGGCGAAATTTTCGCAGCCGTCGCACACAAAAGACTCAAGGGCGTAGCGGTCAGTTGGTCTGAAGACGCGTCGGCCTGCGTCGTCCTCGCCGCGCGCGGCTATCCCGAGCGACCCGAAACCGGCGCACGCATAGAAGGTTTGGCAGGCACGGGCGAAGCGCAATTAACGCCCTCGGTACAGATTTTCCACGCTGGAACGAGGCGTGCCGACGACGGTGCGTGGCTGACTGCGGGCGGGCGCGTGCTTGGCCTCACCGCCTGCGCCCCCACCCTCGACCTCGCGCTCGAACGCTGCTACGAAGCCGCCCGGCGCATTCGTTGGGAAGGGATGCAGTATCGCCGCGACATCGGAAAATTTAGTAAACAGTGAGCGGCGAGCAGTAAGCAGTTAAGAGGTCGAGGGGCAACCGTCTGCTTTCTCTTAACTGCTTATCGTGCGCCGCTCACTGCACACTTTATGGCGGCTCTAGTCTGCCAACGGCGACTCCTGCTATACTCGCTGCATGAGCGGATCGTCGCTGAAAATGAACCGCAGGAGTTGCGTTTACGTACTAACAGAGGCGCGTGGCAGATTCGGGCGCGGAAAGTTTGGCAGCAGCGCAACGGTCGAAGCCGGTGCGCTGAATAGTTAGTTCAGAGGAGCAGAAAAGATGTCATCGTGGAGCCGGTTTAAGCGTTCTTTGCGCGCATTGTTTGGCGGTCTGATCGAGAAGACCGAAGACCCCGAAATGATCCTTAATCAGACCATTCGCGAGATGCGCGACCGCGTGCCCGAACTCAACAACTCGGTCGCGCAGGTGATGGCGACCGAACGCCTGCTCGCCAAGAGCAAAGAACGCCTCGAAGGGCAGGTTGTCGATCTCGATTCCAAGATCAAAGCCTCCATCAAACTGGGGCGCGACGACATCGCCACCGCTTACATCGGCCAACTGCAACAAGCCCAACTCGATCTCAACAAAACCGGGCAGCAACTTCAGCACGCCGAAATGGCATCCAAGCAAGCGCTCAAGGCGCGCGACAACTACATGCTTCAGATGCAGCAACGCACCGCCGAAGCCATGCAGTTGATCAACCAGTCGAAGCAGGCCAAGTTGCAGGAGCAACTGGCGCAGACGATGGAGACGTTCCAACTCGGCGACGATGCTTCGACCTTCGGCGAGATGCGCGACAAGATCGACCGTCGCTCCGCCGCCGCCGAAGCCAAGATGCAACTCGGCGCGGCCTCCGTCGATTCGCAGATGCAGGACATCGAACGCGAGGCGCTGGACATGCAGTTGCAGGACAAGTTGCTGGAGTACAAACAGGGCATGGGACTGTTGCCGGGTTCGACGAGCAAACAGCAGGGCGCGCTTCCGGCGGCGGGCGAAGATCGAGGACGCGCTTCTTAGCGTTCGACACGGGGAAGCGGGCGCGAAGTTCGGTTGAAAGCAGCAAGCGGGCAAACGGTCAACGGTAAACTTTTACGGCAGTTCGGTT
>DASWNS010000587.1:0-5181 GCA_036399115.1 Pyrinomonadaceae bacterium
CCAGACAACAGTGATATCGCTCGGAGTTTTATTTCCGCTTGGGTTGATCTGGGCGAATGCATTATTGAATTCGAGAAAGAAGCCTCCCTTTGCCAAAGGTGGTAACCCCTGAAGGGGGAGAGTACAACTTACAAGTAGGGAGGCAGCGACTGTGAAGACGACGAGAGGAATTGCCAATCTGAGTTTTGACCGTGACATATATTGACCTCATTATTTTACGAAGTGAATTCTGAACCTTGTGAGGGAATAGAACTGAAACCCTCTTCAGGTCCTGAAGAATGCGATTGATACAATTTTTGCTTCTATGTCGTTAGCGTGCGCATTTGCGTCCTCCTTAATTCAAGTCTTGGATTGCCTCTCATTTTTCAACCCCTGCGAAGTTAGTGCGGGCGCGATTCTCACAGACGAATAGTTTGTGGGAAGAGGACGACGAGGGTTGATGCCTTGCCGCCCGTAACATTTATCGAGATCAATCGTCATCGTCGCCCTCGAAGGGCTTCCCGGCTTTGTCGTTCACGTAAACGTCGAAGACGGCGAACAGCGGGCTGGGATCGGCCAAGCCGTTCAGGCTGGCGTGGTTGGTCAAGAGCAGCGCGCTGGCACGCCGAGGGCGGCGGCTGTGGTCGCCGCCCCCGCGTGCACCGGATGCGCCCCGGCGGGCGGGAGCGCTCCTACCAGCCGATGAGGGAACCGGGGTACAGCATGACGGTCTTGCCCGTCTCGTTATTCAAGACTTCGACGGAAGGCATGACGCAGGGCGCGATGCCGCTCGGGTCGGGCGCGACGATGACGACTGCGCGCAGGCGTTGGCGCGCCCCCGCGGGAAACGCCCCGGCGGGGAAATCAAAGGAGACGGCTTTGCCGTATTCAACCGACACCGCGCGATCCGGAGGAGGTGGCGAGCGGTGCAGTGCGTCCGCTCCTTCCATACGGCCGAGCGGACGCTGGAAGGGGTTGAATCGATGCATATGCTGAGGAGGGGGCAGGTTAAGAGGTTGGACGGAAGGGACGCGGTAGGTCAGGCGAAGTTCGTCGAGAGCCTCTTCGGTGTCGCCGCATGACGGAATTCACTAAGCGATCTCTTCTCGGCTCAAAGTAATTCCCGCAACACAACCGTCTAGAGTGGGTCCACTCTATGCCTGATCGAGCGCGGCGTCGGTGTGTTAGCACACAGATAACGGAGACGTATCGGCGTATAGTTATTCTAACTTCTATACTCCTTCCCAACTGCCAGATTGCGGAGTCTAGATAAGCGAGGCCGCCACAAGCATTTCCCCGGCGGCCTCGTTTTCCTTTCCTCCTCCGACTTTTTGGGTAGGAAGGACTGTTTCGGCTGGTTTTCTAACTCTCAGGATTTCATCGACGGGTTTAATGCGCATCCCAGGGCCGGTACTAACATTTGAATGCCTTGCGCTCGGCGCGGCTGATGGCTCTTAAACCGGGCATGAAGATACGCGACGACGAATTAACGCGCGAAACTGTTGGAATTAAATCTTTAACTCCCGCGCCCGGAGATACAGAAGATCTCAAAATCTACAACGATGAAGTTGCTAAATATATGATCAAGTGGACCCAACTGGGGTGGTCGGAGCAGATTCAATGGTCTGGAATGAAAGCGGCTTGCCGGTGAGCATCCTTTCCAGGGCGTTGAGCAGGGACTAGCCCCGCTTACGTGCAGTCGAAAGGTAGCTTCCGCACTTGATGCGTCCGCCCTCGCGCTGGCGACGCGAGAACGGCGAGCGCTGAGCCGCACAGACGGAGCCAAGCCTGTGAGAGGAGGGGATGAAGTGGCCGACACCCCGGCGTCCCTCTTCATTGACATATCCTCCCTGCTGGCATATCGTTCGCGCACTCAAAGGTTGCCCTTCCTTCTCGATCCCACGACCCCGGGCAGTGTCTCCCTATAGCTACGCAACCTAACCCGAACCACTCGGCACAGTAGTGGTTTCAGTCGGAGGCGGCACTCTCTAACAAATTCCGGCGATAAGGAGATGTCATGAACGACCAGTCGAGCAGTCCAGCTCCAAACGTAAATCCCACCGACGGGCGACAATCGAACGCGCTCAATAAAGAAAATTGGATAGTCGAAAGCCTCCCCTATACGGAAGACCCCCCTGCAAAGGGTTTTCTTCAGTTATGCGCTGACAGGCGATTCCACAAATGTATCCAGCGGGCGTTTAAAGAGGACGCCGGGCTGGATTCGCGTGAAGACTATTGGATACACGCTGACGCGGGAGGGACGCCAAAGATGGAGTGCCAGAGAGTGACGCCGGACTATTGTTACATTAATAAGGAGGTGCGGTTGATGGGGTGGTCAGCCCACGGAGATAAGTGCGGGGGATTCGGGGAGGAGGTGCCGGATGATGTCATCAAGCGGGAATTGTGTGCAACGATGCAAAGGAACGTAAGAAAGTACGCGCTGGCAACACACTTCATATATTTCGCGACGGTGCGCGACGAGGAGACGGTGTTGTATCGCATGAGAGCTGAACCGGGTGAAGACATAGTTTGCACACAGGGTTCAGATTAGTTCACGTGGATAGGTAAGGACTCGAAAGCCCGGGTTCCTTTGACGACGGTATAACGGCGGAGTATGGCGGGCGCGTCCTGAGACATTGTGAGTGGCCGAAGCGCCCGCCGTGCCGCGCTCTACCTCAACTGAACTTGGGCCCGGAACCAGTATCAGATTGTGAGATAGGGCTTTTAAAGAGGAGAGTGTCACCATGACCGTAATCTATGCTCAATCCAAGGATCGAAAAACATTGGCGGACAAATTAGTCGCCTACTCCGACCTTCCACGACAGGAAGCCGAGAACTTTGCATCCAGCGCGGGGCCGGGACCTTACGTCCCGCTTCCTCTGATGGATTCTTCGGCCATTCTCAAGAATTTGCCGGAGGAGACGCGGCGAACATTCAGACACCGATCCTCGATGCTGGAGGACGCAATCACGTGGACCTATCCGCTTGCCATCGATGAGGAGCTTTTGGAAGGCGGACTTGTTACGACATGGCTGTCTGAGGCCGCTATCGAGTACCCGAGAGGAACCATCGCGATTCAGCGGAAGACAAACTTGGGTGAACTCATCTTTCTCAATCAAGAGTTCACCTTCGACATCGACAGCAGGAAGCTTGTTGACAACAGACCCGACTTTTCTCCGGAGGCGCTCGCAGGAGCACAAGCCGAGGAGTTTGCATTCAGTTGGGCTACATTGGGGCTGGATATTGCGAAGAGTCTCCTGGGCGCGCTTGCCGGTAAAATCGGCTCGGCCATCTTCGCGCGGCTCTTTCCACCTTCAGTGCCCTCCTATTTCGAGCAGGTCTATCAGGAATTCCGTAAGATCGTTAGGCAAGAAATCGAGGAGAATACAATCAGGCTTCTCGTGGGCGATGTGGCCGCCGTCCAGACCCACATGTCCGCGTATGCGCAACACAGGCAGAGGGGGAATCTTGACGCCGCGGGACAAGCCCTCCTAGAGGCATGGAATCGTTCGGTACAAGTGACGAGCAGACTCCGAGAATTCCCTGTGGCAGGTCTGGGGCCATTCCTGACGGCAGGCGGTCTGCATCTCGCTATTATCCAGGAGCGCGCATTGCGCGATACGACAGTTAATGATCCCAACGACTCCAGTTGGGCCGACATCTACGTCGACACGGCAGGCAAGTTCAGCTCATACGTGGGGTCGCAGCCCGACAAAATCGTCAGCGAGCGGGCAGCGCAGATAACACCTTTGACGTTTACGGAGCGGTGGGCGCACACGCCCTGGGGCCCCATTGACGGGTCGTTCTGGTTTTACGCGGATCCGGGGTGGGTGCCGCCGCTACGCCGCCAGATGTTCCGGAGCGACGGCTGGAAATTACAGTTGGCTAAGGATCAACGTATAAACCACCATCTGAAGGTGACCGTTCCCTTGACCAAAGCACTGGAACCCGCCAAGGTGACTGCCCATCATTGGCGAGTGGCAAGGGAAACTCCCCTCCCCCAGGTCGAGACTTAGAATCGTGACACAGCCATAGAACAGATTCCGAGGTTGAATGCTCACGTCCACTGTGGAGCCCAACCGCGACTCAGTTCCCCGAAACAAATGAGGGTCTGAGGAAAGTAGAGAAGCTAATCCACAGTTCTGCCTCCTGAATAGCTACGCGGCCGACGCACAAAGCCTTCAGGCCCCTACCGCAACCACGCCATCGTCTACGCGCTCATCGATACCGGCATGCGCCGGGCGGCGGTCACCAACCTCGACCTCGCCGGCGTGGACTGGAAGGGGCGGACGCTGAGCGTCGTGGAGAAGGGCGGCTACACGCACGGCTACTCGATCAGCAAAGAGGGCTTACAGGCGATCCCTGATTACGTCGAGAACGAGCGGACGCCGGACGCCGAGCACTGGCGGTCGCCGGCACTCTTCCCGACAGCCTGTAACAACGCGCGCTCAGGCGAGCGCCTCAGCGTCCGCTCCGTCAACGTGATCTAGGACGAGGTCTGTGGCATGGCCGAGGTGTAGGGTAAGACGCCCCACTCTACGCGGCACGCGATGGGGAAGCACATTATCGAGAAGACCGGCCACATCGCCGCGGTGCAGCGCCAGCTCGGGCACAAGAACGCGGTCTACTCTATGCAGTATGCGAGGATCACCGGCGAGGAGCTGCGCGACGTGATAGACGACAGGTAAAGGGCGGCCGGCTTGAATTACCTCGTCGAGGTGTCAGGCCGGCCCGACGGGGCGGTTAGTTGTCGGCGGCTGACGTCAAGATACTTTTTGAAAATTTTTCGCGCGGGCTCGCGGGTGAGCGTGATTAAGTTCACCGGGTTGCGTCGCCAGTCGCGGGTGATAAGTGTCGCGCGCTCCGCGTCTCAGGTAATCGCCCGGCCGGTATCCTGCAAATCACGGATGCTCCATCGGGTCGGCTCACCGCGGCTGAGGAGCCGCCCGGCTGTGTCCACCCAGTATTCGGCGTTGCCGTAGATGCCCCTGCCTCCACGCTGTAGAGGCCGCACCCGTCCGGGTTCTGAGTGCTCGCGACGAACTCCCTCTTGCCCGCGAGCACATAGATCCTGAGTTCCTTCAGTCCGTTCGGCCTGATCATTTCGAGGGCATTTCGAGACCGGGCGGATGTAGAAGCTGGCGACCCGTTGAATAGTTCTTTCACTCTCAATTCCTTCGGTGTTTGAGCTTTGGTTTCAGA
>DASWNS010000588.1:0-3760 GCA_036399115.1 Pyrinomonadaceae bacterium
GAACGGATCGAAGATGCGCGCCAGATTCTCCTGCGGAATCCCGACGCCCGTATCGCAGACCTCCACGCGCACGCCCGCGCCCTCCGTCTGCGCGCGCAGCAGGAGCGTCCCGCCATGCGGCATCGCGTCAATCGCGTTCTCCGCCAGGATGATGACGGCTTGCTGCAACTGCCCCGCATCGCCCGACACCGGAGCGACATCGCCCTGAGCCTCGACCTTGATCTCGACGTTGCGGCTGCGCTTTTGATGACGCAGGAGACGCGCCGTGGCCTCCAACACTTCGCCCAACTCGACCGGCGTGTGCTGCCCCGCGCGGTTGCGACTGAAATCGAGCAGGCCGTTCGTGATCGTCTTACAACGAAAAGCCTCGCTGCGAATGAGCGACAGATATTCGCGCAGGTCGTCAACCTCCGCAGACTTCCCGAACGCGCCTTCGGCCACGCGCGTCTCCAGAGCTTCGGCGCACGCGGCGATGGTGGCGAGCGGGTTGTTGATCTCATGCACGACGCCTGCGGCGAGGCGACCGACGGCGGCCAGTTTTTCCGTGCGTGCCACGGCGCGGTTCGCCTCCACGCGCGTCGTGATGTCTTCGCCCACCGTGATGACGTGCGAAACTTCGTCGCCCTCGACGCGCATCGGAACTTTGCTGACGAGCCAGTGTTTCGCCGTGCCGTCCGCCGCGATTGATTCCTGTTCCAGACGTTCGATGCGCCCGGTTTTGAAGGCGCGTTTGAATTCGCGTTCCAAATTTTCGCGCGGCTGCCTGGTCAGCACGTCGAAGATATTTCGGCCTAAAGCCTGCCCGCGCGGGATGCCCTGCCCGCCGAGTTCGCGGTTGCGGTTCCACGCGACGATGCGGTAATCGCGATTCACGGCGTAGAGCGAGACGGGCAGCGTGTCGATGATCGCTTCCGTGAAACGCCTCTGCGCTTCGGCCTCGGCTGTTCGTCGCTCAACCTCTTTCGCCAGACTCTCCGAAGAAGAGCGCGCCGCTTCGTAGAGCGAAGAGATATGCGCGGCGAGCGCGGCCTGTTGCGCCGCCGCATCTATGAGACGGCTTTCAGTTTCGCCGCAGTCTTCCGGGCGGTCGTAGGCGGCGACGAGTGCGCCGAGCGCACGCCCGCCGAACCTGAGCGGCGCGACGTATTCGACGCGGTGCGCCGCATCGCGCAGAAAAAACTTCGCGCTCTCTTCCAGACGCACCGCCGCCTGTGGATTCGAGTCCAGCCAGACGCTCAACTTCGCATTGTCTATCAGCGCGTCGCCCTCCGCGCTGCCGTCCCGGTCAAAGACGCAGACCGCGCCGCGCGCGAGCTTCGTCTCCGCCACAGCCTCGCGGTCTGGTGCGCTGCTGTTGCTCTCGTCAATCCTCTGCGGCGTCTCCAGCATGGCCGCGCAGAGCGAAGCGTTGGCCGCTTCGTAGGTTGCGCCCGCCACGCGCCTGACGACCTGCATGGGTTCGAGCGCGACGAGCAGGCCACGCCCGAGGTCTGCCAGAAATCCCAACTCGCGATTGCTGCCGACGAGCGCGCGTTCGCGCTGCGCCGCTTCGATCTGCGTGCTGACGCGCAACAACAGTTCGCGTTGCGTCGCGGGTTTGACGATGAAGTCGTCCGCCCCTGCGGCAAACGCCCCCACCTTTCTCTCTTCGTCGTCGTGCGCGGAGATGATGATGATCGGCAGTCGTCTAGTCGCCTCCTGTGCGCGCAGGAGGCGGCAGAGGGCGAGGCCGTCCACGCCCGGCAATTCGATGTCGAGCAGGATCAGATCACACGGCTCGCGGTGCAGCATGCGCAAGGCGGTCGGCGCGTCAGCCGCGACTTTGACCTGATGCTGTGCGCGCTCGAACACGCCTTGCAGGGAAGCGCGCGTCTGTTCGTCGTCATCGACGACGAGCAGGGTAAAGGTTTCGGTTGGTCGAGTGGAAGGAACCGACATGCATGCTTTCGTTACGGACGCGCCGCGCCGGAGACGGCGGCTGTTGGCGCAGACAATCGAACAGTTAAAGAGGAGCAGTCACGGCTGCGGGCGGGCGCGGGCGTGAAGACGCTCTACCGAAGCGCATCCAGCTTGCGACGCCTGCCGCAGCCCTGTGCCTCTCTAACGATTGAAAGCGATGACGGGCGCGAATGTCAAGAAAGCCGTTAGCGATTAGCTGTGAGCCGTTAGCTGAAAACCAGAACGTAGACGGGCATTCGTCAATGCCCGCCCGTCATCTGGAACCAATGGCTAACAGTTAACCGCTAAGAGCTAACAGCTTAGTTAATCGCCGTCGAGGCTAGCTCGCCGGTGGGAGTTTCGACGAGGGAGAGAGGTGTGCCGCCCGTGCCCGTGTGGCGGCGGCGTTGTTTGCGGTCAGACTTAACGGAGTACATGGCCTGATCTGCGGCGATGAGCAATTGCTGGAGCGTCTCGCCGTGTGCGCCGAAGCGCGCCGAGCCGACGCTGATGCCGACGCGCGCGCGCTTGTCGGGCGGGACGCGCAGCGACAGCCCCGCGATGGCTGCTTCGATGCGCCCGCGCAGATCGTCAACCTGCGCGTGGGAGAGGTCTTGCACGAGAGCGACAAACTCGTCGCCCGCGTAGCGCGCGAGGAAATCATACTCGCGCAGTTGCCCGTTCAGGACGCGCGCCACTTCGCGCAGCATTTGATCGCCCGTACTGTGGCCGTAGGTGTCGTTCACGATCTTGAAGTCGTCGAGGTCGAGCATGACGACCTGAAAAGAGGTGCCGTTGCGACGCGCGCGGGCTTCCTCTTCGGCAAAGCGCAGGTGCAGGGCGCGTGCGTTCGGTAAACTCGTGAGCGCGTCTGTGAGCGCGTTCGATTCGGCTTCGGCGTGCTGCATGGCGTTCGAGAAAGCGTCGGAGGCGAGCCGCGCGACGGTGTCGAGCAGGTGCAGGTAGTCGTCCGTGTACTGGCCTGACTTGAGCGCGTAGACGGCCAGCACGCCGAGCAGGCGTTCGTCTTTGATGAGCGGCAGGGCGATCATCGAACCGTAGTTTTCCTCCTCCGGCAATTTGAACGCGGCGAAATCCAGCATCGGATCGAAGCCCGTGGCGGGACGCCGGTTGGCGATGACGAAGCCGATCACGCCTTCGCCCGGCGCGACACAATGGCCGCGCAGGAGTTCCGCGTTCAGGCCGCTCACGTGCGCGACGGTCGCGTAGTTTTTCTCTTCGTCGAAGAGATAGACGGCGCAGGTGTCGAACGGAACGATATGCCCGACCTTGTTGACGAGAATCTGGCTGCGGTCTGCGATCTCCAGCGACGCGCCGAAGGTGCTCGCGATCTCGTAGAGCGCGTAGACTTCGCGGTGTGCGCTCTTGATCTGTTCGAGATAGGCGGGCACTGTGTAGCAGTTCTGGTTGATCGATGGCGGCTGCGTCGCCGCCGCGCCGCTCGCTTCCACGAGGGCGCGCGGTTCGGCTTCGCGGCTCGTGAAGCCGTGCTGGTCAAGCCCGCGCTCGACAACCTCCGCTTCGAATTCCGGCAGGTGTTTGAGAAACAGCGCAACGACTTTCGGATCGAAGTGTGTGCCCGCGCCGCGCAGGAGCACCGCGCTCGCCTCTTCAACCGTCATCCCGCGACGATACGGGCGATCCTCGCGCACCGAATCGAAGCAATCGACGACGGCGAAGATGCGCGCCGTCCAGGGAATCTCTTCACCGCGCAGGCCGTCCGGGTAGCCGAGGCCGTCCCAGCGTTCGTGATGATGGCGCACGATGGGGACGATGGGGTAAGGGTAATCGATGCGTTCGA
>DASWNS010000589.1:0-3229 GCA_036399115.1 Pyrinomonadaceae bacterium
AACAATCTCGGCGGCTTCGCCTCTGCGACTATCACGGGCGCAAACACGCGCCGCTATCACGGCCTGCTCACCGCCGCACTCCGCCCGCCCACCGGGCGCGTCCTGCTGCTCTCCAAATTCGAGGAGACTCTCATTCTCGACGGGGAGCGTTTCGAGCTATCCACCAATCTCTATCAACCGGGCGTCGTTCACCCGCGAGGATTTCAACAACAGACGGACTTCCGGCTCGACCCGTTCCCCGTCTTCACTTATCAGGTCGGCGACACGCGCATCGAAAAAGTCGTCTTCATGCCGCACGGCGAAAATGCGACGGTCGTGCGTTATCGCGTGCAGGCGTCGGGCGCAGCGGGCGCGTCGCTTGAGATTCGCCCGCTCGTCGCCTTCCGCGATTATCATTCGCTGCGCCGCGAAGCCCCCGGCAGTTTCCTGCAAGCCGAACTCAAACCGCATCTCGTCAGCCTGTCCAAACCGGACGACGGCTCACAACTTCTGCTCGCGCACAACGCCGTGCAGGCCACCATCGAAGGCCAGTGGTACAGAAATTTCGAATATCCGGAGGAGCGCGCACGCGGCTTCGATTGCTACGAAGACCTTTTCAACCCGTGCCTGCTCGTCTGGCAGCTTGAACAGGACGCGACCTGCGACCTCGTCGCTTCGGCCACTATCGAACACGCTCCCGGCGACGCCGCCATCCTCGAAGAGAGCGAGCGCACACGTCGTCGCGGCGTGACGACAAGCACGGTCACAGCGGGCAAAGGCACGGCGGGCGACGGCGAAGAAGATACCTTCGCTCACACGCTTGTCGCGGCGGCTGATCAATTTCTCGTCCGGCGCGGCGAAGGTCTTAGTTCGGCGATTGCCGGTTATCATTGGTTCACGGACTGGGGGCGCGACACGATGATCTCGCTCAACGGCCTCGCCTACGCGCGCGGAGAGTTCGACACGGCGCGTGAAATTCTGCTCGCCTTCGCTTCGCACATGCGCGAGGGCGTGATCCCGAATCGCTTCCCCGATGCGGAAGAAGAACCGGAGTATAACAACGTGGATGGCACGCTCTGGTTCGTCAACGCCATCGGCGAACTCGTGCGGCGACAACCCGGCGACATCGAGTTTGTGCGCGAGCATCTCTACCTGTGCCTCAAAGAGTTCATCGAGTGGCACGAACGCGGCACGATCTATTCGATTCACGCGGACGAAGACGGGCTGTTGGCGGCAGGGCAGGAAGATGCGCAGTTAACGTGGATGGACGCCAAGATCAGCGACTACGTGGTGACGCCGCGCGCCGGGAAAGCCGTGGAGATACAAGCCCTGTGGTATAACGCGCTCCGCACCATCGAAGAGATCGCCGCGCTGTTGCGCGACGATTGGATGTGCAATCATTGCCGCGCCCTCGCCGAACTGGCGCGCGCCAGTTTCCACGGGCTGTTCTGGAACGAAGCGGGCAACTACCTCTACGATTACATCAATCCGGCGGGCGAACCTGACGCGGCGATTCGGCCAAACCAGATCTTCGCTCTCAGTTTGCCGCACCCGATTGTCACCGGAAGCCGGGGTCGTGCAATCGTCGAGACGGTCGAGCGCGAACTGCTCACGCCCTACGGGTTGCGTTCGCTCTCGCCGCGCCATGCGGACTATCGCCCGCACTACGAAGGCGACGCTTATGCGCGCGATACGGCCTATCATCAGGGAACGGTCTGGGCGTGGCTCATCGGTCCTTTCATCAACGCTTACCTGCGCGTGCATGGACGCACGCCCGCGAGCCTGGCTCAAGCGCGCCTTTACGTGCGAGCTTTCCGCGAGCACCTGCGTGAGGCGGGCGTCGGACAAATCTCGGAAATCTTCGACGGCGATGCGCCGCACACGCCGCGCGGCTGCATCGCGCAGGCTTGGAGCGTCGCCGAACTTCTGCGCTGCGAGTTGGAAGAGTTAAACTGAAGTTCCGAGTCCGAAGTCTCAAGTCCGGGGTCGAAGGCGAGTTTTCGACCTGAGACTTCGGACTTAAAAACTTTCCCGCACCCTTCTCCAATCCAGAGGAACAATTCAAATGCCCACCGCGACGCCGCCACCCTATTTCCCACAGAACCCGCTCCTGCCGCCCGATGAGAATCGCGCGAAGAAAGTGAAGCTCGCACTCTTCAGCTGTCTCCTCCTCCTGCTCCTCTTCGTCGCGGCCATCATCGGCGCGCTCATCTATTTTTTCGGAAGGTAACGCACGGCGAAATGTAAGCCGGAGAGCGAAAGGGAGTCGCGGAGCGCGCGGCTAAAATTTTTGGAAGGAAACCGGCCTCTGCGTCGTCTGATAGTTGGACGACTACTGTGCGAAAGAGAGGTTGATATGGACAAGACATTTCAGCGCGAATCTCGACGCGAGAATCGCCGCAGTTTCCTCAGACAGGCATCCATCTTTGCTATCGCGCTCCCCGCCGGAATCTACATCGGTTGCGCCCGCCCCGCGCAGACGCAGCCCGCCCTTGCCTCGCCTGTGGAGAGCGGGGAACGAATCGGCGGCTATTGCGAAGGCTGCGAGGCCATCTACGAGGGCATGCCCGCGCAGCTAAACTGGGAGACGAGGATCGCCGCCACAGAGCCGGGCGAGCCGTTGGAGGCGAGCGGCGTGATCTATCAGCCCGACGGCAAGACGCCCGCGCGCGGCGTGATTCTCTACGCCTATCACACGGACGCACGCGGCATTTACCCGCCCGCACCCGACGCGCGCGGCATGGCGCGCAGGCACGGGCGTCTGCGCGGCTGGATCAAAACGAACGCGCGCGGCGAGTATAAATTCGTCACGATTAAACCCGCGTCATACCCGAACAGCACCATCCCTTCGCACGTCCACCTGATCGTGAAAGAGGCCGACAAGAACGAATACTATATTGACGATTTCGAGTTTGAAGACGACCGCTTTCTCACGCAGCAGGAACGCGCGCGCCGTCGCAAGGCCGGAGGCTCAGGCGTCGTCAGCCTGACGAAGAACGCGGGCGGCGTCTGGCTCGCCAGACGCAACATCACGCTCGGCCTCAACGTGCAGAACTACAGATAAAGCTCGTCGCTCCTCCGCTCGAACCGGGTTGAGACGGAAGCGCGGCCTCTTATTTTGTCACGCGTCGTACGACGACGATGACGGCGAGCAGCGTGGTAACGGCTGCCGAGAGCAGGCAGTATTGACAGAAGGCTTCGAGGACGAAGGCTTGCACGTAGAGCAGCCAGAGGCTCGTAGCGAACATGA
>DASWNS010000590.1:0-3291 GCA_036399115.1 Pyrinomonadaceae bacterium
CGAAGTAGATGTCTAGATAGCCGTCGTTGTCATAATCGAGGAGCGCGACGCCGCCGCTCATGGATTCGACGATGTAACGCTTCTCCGGCGTGGAGACGTGTTTGAAACGGACGCCCGATTCCTCCGTGACATCGGTGAAGCGAACAGTGGCGGCGGGTTGAGCGTTGGCGGGCTGTGGGGCGTTTGACTGGAAGGCGTGCGACGCGAGCGGCAGGACCAGCAAGGCGGCGACGAAACCTATGGTCGTTAAATGCAAACCTACTTTACCCCGTTCGAGTTTATGGATTCGTGGTGCGCTGCATCGCCTTGTCTTTCAGTTGGCGTGCGATGTCGAGTTGGCCTTCGCCTTCCGCCTGCCGACCGGCGGCGATCAGGGCGCGACCGAGTTGATAATGAATGTGCGCCTGACCGGGCGAGAGCCGCGCCGCCGCTTCGAGGCTTTCAACCGCGCCGCGCGTGTCGCCCTGCCGGAGCAGAGCGTTGCCGAGTTCGAAACGCGCGTTGGCGAAATCGGGTCGGTCGCTGATGACTTCGCGCATGAGGCGGATGCCGCGCTCCGTCTCCTGACGCGCGAGCGCGACATAAGCCAGATGATATTTGGCCTCCGGGTCAGTCGGGTTGAGGTTGAGTTCGGCTTCAAACTCGCGCGCCGCTTCGTCGAGCTTTCCGGTCTTCAAGTAGATCAGGCCGGAGTAGAAATGCGCGAGGCGCACGCGTGGGTCGAGCGCGAGCGCGGCGCGCAACTCTTCGAGGGCTTTCGCCGCGTCGTTCTGCTCGTAGTGCGCGCGACCGAGCAGGATGTGAACCTGCGGGCTGTTGCCGCCGAGAGCCACCATCTGCCGCGTGATGCGTTCGGCTTCTGCGGTGCGCCCCAGTTTGCCGAGCGCGAGCGCGAGCGGATAGTAGAGCGTTACGTCGCCGGGACGGGCGGCCACCACTTCGGTCAGGAGCGCGGCGGCTTTCGCGTAGTCATCGGTCATCAAGGAACTCAGACCCAACAACTGCTTTGCCTGAAGATTACCGGGGCGCGCCGACACTTCGCGTGCGAGCGGCGCGACGGCCTCTTTGTAAGAGCCGGACTTGAAATGAGCCAGACCGAGATTATAGTCGAGTCCTTCGTGGCGCGGGTTGAGTTTGGCCGCCGCATCGAAGTGGGTTGCCGCCGCGCGAAAGTCCTGCCGCTCGGCGCGCAGCAAACCGATATTATTATGAGTTGCGGCGAGCACCTTTTCGTAAAAGGCTGCGTCTGCGTTTAACGCTTCCCGCGTGCGTGCGTCAGGCGCGTCCGCGCTTCCTCCGGCGACGACGCCTTGCGCCGTGACCAACTCCGGCAATTTGTTCTGCGCGTCCGCGTTGGCGGTCTTGAGGAAGGCGTCGAGTTTCGCTTCGTCCGTCTTGAAGGCTTTCGACTTGAGTTCGGCGGCGAGCTCCAACTCGCGCTCGCCCTCCGCCGTGCGTCCCGCTTTGAGGAGCGACTGGCCGAGGCGGAAATGTGCGTTCGTCACCTGGTAATCGTTATGTTCCAGACGCGGGTTCAACCGGATGGCCTCTCTGAAAGCCGCAATCGCCTGCTCGTATTTCGCGGAGTTCTGGTATGCCTGACCGAGAAAGAAAAAGGGATCGGGATTCTGCGGCTGGAGACGCGAGGCTTTCTCCAGAAGGCGGCTCGCCTCCGCCCACTTCCCTTCGCTCGCGTGGATCACGCCGAGATAATAGTTAGCGAGAAACTCATCCGGGTGCGCGGCCAACTCAAGTTGCAACTCCCGCGCGGCGTCTGCGAGCGCAGCCGCGCCGTCCTTGAGTAGATAGGTTAGGCCGAGATGATAATGGACGCGCGGGAAGCGCGGATCGAGTGCGGCAGCTTTCTTAAACTCCGCGATGGCTTCGAGCAGAAACCCCGTCTCACGATAAGCGCGACCCGTGAGCACGCGAAGTTGCGGGCGGTCGCCGAGAGCCACGACGAGTCGTTCGTAGACGCGTCGTGCTTCGTCGAGTTGACGCTGCTTGAGATAAGCAAGGCCGAGCGTGTAGGCCGCGTCGTGATCTGCGGGCGAGAGCGCGAGCGCGGCTTCGAGTTCGCGTGCTGCCCCGGCATAGTCGCCCGACATGAAATGGGTCTTGCCGAGCATGTGGCGTGCGGGCGCGCTCCGCGCATCGCGTGCGAGCACTCTGGCGAGCGGTTCGGCGGCCTGTTTGTATTGCCCCGCGTAGAAATGAGCGATTGCCAGTGCGACGAGCACGTCGGGAGAGTCGGGGCGGTGCGCGGCGGCTGACTCCAAGGCTGCGACTGCGCCGCGATAGTTTCCCTGCGCGGTATAGAGCCTTCCGAGCGCGGGATACGCGATGGAGAGGATGGCCGTGTACTGGCCTTCCGCCGCCTCCAGATTGCCCGCGCGCCGCGCGGCCTCCGCCGCCTCATGATGTTTCCGGAAAGAATCTCCGGCAACTTGTGAGTGGGTGAAGAGGAGCAGCAGCAGGAGCGGAAGGAAGGTTGAACGCAAATACATCTCTACCCTGAACGCTTTCGCCGGATTCGAAAAAAACCGCGACGGAGGATAACAGCTAAATCACTGTCGTCCTCCGTCCGGGTTCAACTTGGCCGCACTATATCAGAAGTTGAGTTTCAGACCGAACTGAATTTCGCGTGGACCACGCGTGGAAGTAGCCCGACCGAAGCCTGCGTTGCTGAAGTTGTTCTCGATGCCGCCCCCGGCGACGCTCAGGTTATGCGCTCTGAAGTTGACGAAGTTGAAGACGTTGAACATCTCTGCGCGGAACTGTAGATTGAGACGCTCCTGAAGCTGCCAGTTCTTCGCCAGTGAGAAATCGACGTTGCGGATGCCGGGACCCCTGACCGAACCGCGACCGAGCGAGCCGATAGTGCCCTGCGCCGGACGGCTGAACGCCAGTGGATTGATGATCTGGAGCGGGTCGTCGCCATCCACGTAAAGGTCTACGCCGGGGACGCGGTTCGGACGCTGGCTGCCCGCGCCGCCGAGTCCGGCAGTGTCCTGTCCGGAGAAGATGTTGAGCGGCGTGCCGGAATAGAAAGAGGCGATGCCGTTCAGTTGCCAGCCGCCCAGGACGTGATTGCCGAACCAGCCCCAACGGTCGAACGACGGCAGGGCGTAGACGGCGTTCAAGACCAGCGAGTGGCGACGATCGAGGTCGGCATCGCCCCTGTCGAGATCGTAGTTGAAAACGTCTGTCGTCTGGCTGATGTACGACTGCGTCGGGACGTTACTGATCGTGTGCGACCACGTGTAGGCGGTTTGGAAGGCGAGCCGGTTG
>DASWNS010000591.1:0-21215 GCA_036399115.1 Pyrinomonadaceae bacterium
CTCAGGCGTTTCTCAAGGCTGAGTTGCATCGAGTGGTAGACGGAAGAGGCCGCGTTGGCGCGCAGGCGGATCGGCCCCTGAATTTGATTGACGCGGCAGGTGTCGGCGTCGGATTCCGCGCAGGTGGCCGTGCCGATGCGACGCGGGTTGCCGTCAATGGATTGGAACAGAGCCGTGCCCTTCGTGCCGACGTAGCCGACGCGCATCACGAGGTCGCGCGTCAACTCGCGCTGCGTCTCCAGACTGAACTGCTGGTAGTAGGGCGAGCGGAAGTCTTCGGCGACGATGGTGCGAACCAGGCGGTTCGGATTCAGACCCGTCGCGCCCTGAATGGTCGGGAGCGTCGTGAAGGCGTTGGCGACGCCGGGACCGCCCGCCTGCGGGGTGGTCGGCAGATCGACTGCGGCGAGGAACGGGAACGCGCTCGCAATGTTGGAAGCGATGTTGGTGAACGCGTAATCGTGTGTCACGGCGTAGCCGCCGCGAATCACCATCTTGTCGCCGCCCGTGAGAAAGCCGAGGATGCCGCTCTCGCTCGTGCGCGGGTTCCAGTTGAAGCCGATGCGCGGCTGGAAGTTGTTGTTGTCGCGTTTGGGAACGGGCGTGAAACGGAAACGCTCGTCGCCGCCCGCCGCCTGCACGATGCGGTCGTTGATCTGCGCGAGGTCGCCGATGGGCTGTCCCGGCGATTCGTAGCGCAGGCCGAGCGTGAGCGTGAAGCTCGGGCGGATTTTCCACTCGTCCATGCCGTAGGCGAACACGTCGTGCCAGTCGTAGTAAGTGATCTCCTGGCCGCCCGCGAGAGGCTTGTTGACGGAGGCCGAATCGGCGATGTCGTCGATGAAGCGTTGCAGCGAACCGTAGGCCAGCCGCCCGCGAATCGTCGGGACGAAGAACTGTTTCAACTGGTTGCGGCGGATGTCAACGCCGAACTTCCAGTTGTGATTGCCCTGCGAGATCGAGAGGTTGTCTTGCAGTTGGTAAGTCTGGCGCGTGGCGAACTGCGGGAAGTTGACGGCGAGGCCGATGGCCGTGCGGTTGATCGCCGCGTTGAAGCCCGAAAGGCCGAGCGCGCTGATCTCGACGGAAGGAATCTCCGAGGCGGCAGGGTCTGCGCCCGTGAACAGTTGCCCCTGACGCAGATACGCGGCGCGCAGTTCGTTGACGACGCGCGAAGTGAGCAGGCTGTTGAGCGAGACGTTGACGGCCTGACTGCGCATCAGAGTGTTCTGGCTCAAGCCCGGCGGCGTCGCCTGTCCAGAACCTGTCTGGTCTTGATCCTGAAAGATGTAACGACCGAAGAGCGAGTGCTTATCGGAGAAGTTATGGTCGATGCGAATCGACTGTTGCCAGTCGTTGAGCGCGCTGGAGGTGGAGCCGGTCAGAGAGCCTTTGGGCACGGTGAACGTCTGCCCGTTGACAGTGAACGTGGCCGGGGCGCAGACGGCGGCAGAGCCGGTGCAGGCACCGTTGGCGACGGGAAGGAACTTGAGAAGCGCGGCGACCTGCGGGCGGTTGCCCGCGCCCGCTTGCAGAGCCGCCCGACCCGCAGCATCGGGCGCGCCGTTGATGGTGAAGCCCGAACCGAGTTGGCGATCCCACCAGCGTTGGAGCGAGAAGAAGAAGAAGGTCTTGTCGCGCCCGCTGATGATGGCGGGTCCACCTTCGCCGAAGCGCGGGAGATGGAGGGGGCCGCCGACGGTGAAGCCCGCCTGATTCTCCACGCGGAAGGGTCGTTTCTCGCTCTTGAAGTTGGCCGCGCCGGGCGTGCCGCAAAAGCCGCTGGCCTTCTCAAGGTTGTTACAGGCGTTCAACGCGTTGTCGTTGTGGAAGAGGAACGCGCTGCCGTGATATTCGTTCGTGCCGCTCTTCGTGATCGCGTTGAAGACGGCGGAACCGTTGCGCCCGTATTCGGCGGAGAACTGGTTGGTGACGAGGCGCACTTCCTGTATGAGGTCGGGGTTGTTGAGTCCGACGGTCGCGCCCGCGACGCCGAAGTCGTTGTTGTCCTGCCCGTCAATCATAAAATTGTTCGAGCGCGTGCGACCGCCGTTCGCGGAGAAACCGATGCCGCTGGCGAACTGCGATTGGCCGGTGACGGTCTGGCTGACGCCGGGAGCCGAGAGCGCAACGTTATAGACGCTGCGGTTGGTAGCGATGGGCAATTCCGAAAGCCGCTTGGAGTCGAAGCGTGTGCTGACTTCCGCGTTCGTCGTGTTGAGCAGAGCCGCATTCTCCGTCACGGTGACGATCTCGCTGACGCCGCCCAGTTTCATCGTCACGTCAACCACCGCCCTCTGGTTCAGCAAGAGCGTGATGCCGGTCTGGACGTACTTCGAGAAGTTGGCCGCTTCGACCGTGACTTCATACGCGCCGACGGGTAGGTTGACGAAGCTGTAACGCCCTTCATCGTTAGTTTGAGCAGTACGCGAAATATTGGTTTCGACGTTGCGCGCCGTCACGGTGGCGTTCGGCAGCGCGGCCTCTTTCTCGTCCTGCACGGTGCCGGAAATCGAACCCGTAGTTGATTGCGCCGACGCGGGCAGCGCCACACACAGCAGCACGACGAGCATCGCAAGAAGGTGTCTGACTACTCTCGGCATTTCTTTGCTCCTTATAGGCTCAGAGATGGATATGCGGTTGAAGGCGTGGCTACTGCTGCTGGTCGCGCGCGAGGTGGCGACTGTGAGTTTCGCCTTCCGATTTAGTGTTCGAATAACCTGAGTTGCGCTTTGGTAACGCCTGTGACAGCTAAGACTCTTTCGAGTTCAGAGTGCTTCCAGCAAAGGACTTGCGGTACGGATTCTTCTGTTAATCTTAGCTGTCGGGAAATAATCCCGGTGAAGGTACGACTGATCAAGTTCTTGTCACGCAAGCGGTATGCCCGCAGGCCACGGGCGCGAATTGTGGCCGATATGTAGCCATTCGGGGCTGACAACTGCGCGCTGATCCATATTTTCGTAGACTACCCCTACAATTTTATGCAGAACCCCGCGCCCGGCACGCGCACGCAACCAGCGCACACTCCGCTTGCGCAAGAGAGAGAGACTTCGCTTGACCATTCGACCCGACCCGTCTCAACTGCCGCCGCCCGTCTACGACGCCTGCGCATCCCACTACGACCGCGCGATGCGTCCGCTCGAACGCCTCCTGCTACGACGCCTGCGCGCCGCGACGCTTCGCGCGCTGACCGCCGACAGCATCGGCAGCCATCCCGCCAACGACGGCAAAGAGCGCGACGCTCACGGCGGCCTGCGCCTGCTTGAGATCGGCGCGGGCACAGGACTCAACTTCGCGCACTACCCGCCCGGCGCGCGCGGCGCAGCGACCGAACCGAGCCGCGAGATGCTCCGTCGCGCACGCGAGAAATCGCCGCCCCCCGGCCTCCATCTCGTGCAGAGCCGCGCCGAAGCGTTGCCCTTCGCAGACGATACGTTCGACGCGGCCTTCGCCACGCTCGTCTTCTGCTCCGTCGCCTCGCCGCCGGAGGCTTTCGCGGAACTGCGTCGTGTCGTGCGCGCGGGCGGGCACGTCGTGCTGCTCGAACATGTGCGCCCCGCCGGGCGACTGGCCGGTCGTCTCTTCGACGCGCTCAGTCTCCTCACCGTCCGTCTCTTCGACGACCACTTCAACCGGCGCACCGCAGAAGAAGCAGGCCGCGCCGGACTGCATCTCCTGAGAGTCGAACCGCACGCGCTCGGCATCATCCAGCTCATCGTCTGCGAAGTGTGAAGACGGTTTCCGGCGTCTCTCATTTTGTGTCTGCGCGTCTTTGGGTTTAAGTTATCGGAAAGCTCTACGGAGAAGAGGACGCATGACGGCAGACGAAAAGACGAACACACAGCGCGACGCCCCGGACTGCGCGCAGATCGGTTGTCAGGGCTGGAACTACGAAGACTGGGTGACCGGACCCGCTGCCGACGAGACGGTCTTCTACCCGCGCGGCACGCGCCCGGTACAGATGCTACGCATGTACACGCGTGCTTACGAGACGGTCGAAGTTGACTCCACCTTCTACGCCGTGCCCTCCGCCGCCACCGTGGACGGCTGGCACAAACGCACCCCGCCGCGTTTCACTTTCGCGCTCAAACTCCCGCAACAGATCACGCACGAGTTCGGGCTGCGCAAAGGAAGCTCCGAACTCCTCGCGGAGTTTTGCGATCACGCGCGCCTGCTGCACGACAAACTGGCCGCCGTGCTCATCCAACTGCCGCCGCAGTTTGAAGCCGTGCCCGAAAATTTGCGCGCCCTCGAAAATTTCCTCCCGCGCCTGCCGCGCGACATGCCTTTCACCATCGAGTTTCGCCACCCTGGTTGGATCACGGACGAGGTGCTCAACCTGCTCGCCTCGCACCGCGTCCCCGTCGCCCTCGTCGAAGGCCAGTGGATCGCGCGCCGCACGCTCTTTCGCACCGTCGAACAGATCACCACCGCAGACTTCGCTTACATACGCTTCATGGGCGCACGCGACCTCACACGCTTTGACCTCATCCAACGCCCGCAGGACGCCAACCTCCAACTCTGGAGCGAAGCCATTACACGACTCTGCGCCCGCGTCGCGCGCGTCTACGCCTATTTCAGCAACTACTACGAAGGGCACGCGCCCGCCTCCGCCAACAAGCTCAGACGCCTTCTCAATCAACCCGCCACCTCGCCCGCCGAACTCGAAAACCAGCCGTCGCTCTTTTGATATTTCGGGCAACGCGTTCGCTCCGCGTCGCAAGCGCAGGGCGACGCCGTCGCGCCGTATAACACGAGGATTCGGAGTGTTATACTGCCGCTCGCCGAAGCGGTCTGTGGTCTTGAGCCGGGCGTTTTCGTCCGGGGAAGGTTCGAGCGCGATGAGATCTCCGAAGCTGACGATGGTGAATCTTTAAGGTGCGCGAAGTCTCTCGGTTTTTGAGCAAGGTCGCACGGCGGCTCAGTTGGGAATCGGGAGAGGGGCTGCGGCAAAAGCGTCATCGCGCACTCGCCTACGGCAGTTATCTCTCGCACCGGCGACAACTCAAACGTCTCAGACGCGAGATAACGGCAGGGCGAAAGTTAATCGTCGTCAGCCTGCTCGACCGCATGGGCGACATCGTCGCAGCCGAACCCGTCTCCCGCTACGTCAGGCAGAGAAGTCCGCAGGCTCACATTCTCTGGTGCGTCCGCGAGCCTTACCGCGAGTTGATCGACGCCAACCCGCATATTGACGAGACGCTGCCCGCGCTCTGCATGACCGAGTGGGGACACCTGGCGAGAAGCGGCCTCTTCGACGAAATCATAGACCTGCACATTCAAGGCCGCATCTGCTCCACCTGCGCCCAACCCCTCGTCAAGACGAGCGGCAGCCCGCATGTCAATTTCGACAACTACTACCATCTCGGCAACCTCCTCAACGTCTTCTGTCAGGCCGCCGGGATACCTGTCATAGACGACGCGCCGCGCGTCTACATCCCGCAGGGAGCGGCGAGCACCGTAGACGCACTCCGTTTGCCGGAGCGTTTCATCACCGTCCACGCGCAGTCGTTCGAGTCGGGGAGGGACTGGCCTGCCGCCAAATGGCGCGAACTGGTTCAGCGTGTGAGCGCGAACTGGAAACTCCCCGTCGTCGAGATCGGCATCCACCCAACCATCAAACTCCCCGCCCCGCACCTCATAGACCTCTGCGGCAAGCTCTCCATCATGGAGACGGCTGAAGTGATCAAACGCTCCTCGGCCTTCGTCGGAATCGATAGCGGTCCAGCGCATCTCGGTAATGCTCTGGGCACGCCGGGCGTCATACTCCTCGGCAGGTTTCACCTCTTCGACCGTTACACGCCCTACAGCGGAGCTTATGCCGACGGCTCCGGCGCGCGGCTCATCTATTCGGCAGGTGCGGCTTCGGAGATTCCGGTCGAACAGGTCTACGAAGCATTGAGGGAACAGTTGAAGCTGACGCAGGTTTAGCGAGACACGACGCTCCGCGACTTTCGCGCACGCAGCAGAGAACGACTCCATGCCGGAATCGCACACTAGCGGGCGTCTAAAATTTACGCACGGCGGGTCTGTTCTGTAAGCTGAAAGCGCTTGAGTTGTGGCGAGGTTAAACGCGCTCGCGGGAAGTTAAGCGTCCTCGCCGAGCCTTCGGAGGATCTCTGTGAATTTCTCCACGTCGGCGCGGGTGCGTTCCATCCGGCGACGGCTTTCGAGATAGGCCGTCCAGTTGGGCGTCTGCGTGAGCGCGCGCGTCGTGTCCTCGTCAATGACCTGCGCCATGAGCGCGACGAGATCGCTCACGACCTGCGTGTGTTCGAGCAGTGATGCGATGATGGAATAGGCGAGCCGCGCCTGCTCGAAATCGAGATCACGCGACGCCGCCGCCGCCGGGGCGACGGGCGCGTTATTGTCCGGCGGCGAGTGTTCGCTCACGATGTCGTCTCCGCGTCGTCTCCGTCGTTGAGGTCAGTGCCGCCAGCGTGTGCGCCTTCGCCGGTGTCCCGACTGTCGCGCGTGAAAGGAAGCGAGGCGACCTGCGCCGCGCGTTCCTCTTCGCCCGTGATGACCAAGACCTGCGTGCCCGGTTGGAGGTAATCGTATTTGAGTATCGCGAGCGCGATGCGGCGACCGAGGAACGGCGAGAAGACGTTGGAAGTGACGCGCCCGATCTCTTTTCCGTCTAGGCTTCTGACTTTTGCGCCAGCCGCATCGAGTTCGCGTTCGTCTGCGAGTACGAGTCCGGCGAGACGCTTGGCGACGTGGCCGCGCCAGTGTATGCGCGCGATGATCTCCTGCCCGATGTAACAGCCTTTGGTGTAGCTGACCGCCTCTGCCTCCCGCCCCGCTTCGAGCACGACGTTCGTTTCGCTCACATCCACGCCGTAGCGCGGCTCGCCCGCTTCCACGCGCAACACTTCAAAGGCGTCGAAGCCGACCGGACGCGCCCCCGCCTTCGTCAAAGCCTCCCACACATCCGACGCCGCATCGCGCCCGCAGATGAGGTCATAAACGTCTGTGCCCGTCTGCGTCGCGCGCAGGAGGATTGTCAACGGATGAGAGTCGCGCCAGTTGACGACTGCGGCGGCAGCGACGAGCGGCGCGCCCTGCGGCTCTCCGTCAGGCGCGGGCACGGGGTTGCCGAAGACAGACTCGATGCACGCGCCCGCCAGCGCGCCCTGCAAGGAGAACTGCGCCGTCTCCGCCGTCACATCTTTGACGCGAAAGTCGCCTGCGAGCGTGAAGCGGTTGAGCGTCTGGAAAACTTTCTGATGCGTGGCGGGTTCCGTTTCGATGAGAAAGCTGACCTCTTCACGCGGTCGCGCGACGCGCACGCTGGCGAGCAGTCGTCCCTGCACGTTCGGGAAAGCGGCGTGCATCCACGCGCCCGCGGCAAGCGTCTTCACATCGTTGGTGATGAGGCCGTTCAGGAATTGCACGGCCTCCGCGCCGCCGACCTCGATGCGCCCGCGCGCGGAGAGATCAGACAGCCCTGCGCCCGCTCTGCCGCGCACCGCTTCGTATTCCGCGCGCGCGTCGCCGTAAGAGGCCGGAAGCATCCAGCCGTCGCGCTCGGCGAAGGTCGCGCCGAGTTTCCGGTGCATCTCTTCGAGCGGTAGTTTATGGCTCGCTATTTCTTCAACCGCTTCATTCATGTTTCGTTAAAAAGAGTTTCGGCAAACTTCTATCTAGTGCGCCTGTCCTGCACCCGGCGTCGAGCGGCGTGCGCTTCGCCGTATGGCGCGTGCGACGGCCTGATAATCGCGTAGTTGCGCGTCTTCGCGGCGGTGCGAGGCGAGCACCTGCGGGCTTGGATGATAGAGCGGCACGAGCAGACGCCCGTGCCAGCGGCAGACCCGACCAGCCCAATCTTTGAGTGAAAATTGATGATACTCAATGCGACTGAGCGCGGCAAGCGCGACCGCTCCGAGCGTGACGACGACCTGCGGATCGACGAGTGTGATCTGTCGTGCGAGGAACGCGGCGCAGTTCAGAGATTCCGCTGTGCTCGGCTTGCGGTTCGCGCCAGACTCTTTGCGCGGGTTGCAGAGCACGGAGTTGGTGATGAAGATTCGTTCGCGCGCGAGATTGATCGAAGCGATGTAACGCCCGAAGTTGTGCCCCGACTGGTCGCCTGAAAAGGGAACGCGCGTGCGGTCGCCGCCCTGCCGCCCCGGCGCTTCGCCGATGAACATCACGCGCGCTTCGACGCTGCCGTTGCGCTCACTCAAGACCGCCGTGCGCCCGCACATCGCCTCGCACAGACGGCACGCGGCGGCCTCCGAGGCGAGCGCGGCGAAGAGTTCGCGCTTTTGTTCGCTTGAATTCATCCGGCTAATTTAACCACACGCAGACGCGCGGCACGAAGAAGCGAAATCGATCTTCGTGCCGCGCGTTTACGCGTAACTGACCTCTGATTACTTACTGACGTTGCTGTCGCGTGATTACTTACTGACGTTGATGTCGCGCGAGGTGGAATTGTAGCCGCCGTTTTCCACGACGTTGCCGTCCTTGTCCACGAGTTCGACCTTGACTGTGTGCTTGCCCGCAGTCCAGCCCGTGAGCCAGATCGGTTGCCAGGTGTCTATGAACTTCGCCTCGCCGCCGTTCACCGAATAACGCACGCGATACTCGCCGCCGTCGCCTTGCAGCTTCGCGTTTGTCAGCCAGAAGTCGATCATGATGGCGTCGGCGTCCGCGCCCTTGTAGTCGCCCTTCGGACGGCTGTAGGTCAGGAGCGGCTTCGTCGCGTCGATCTCTCCGGCCTGACTCGACGCCATCTCCTTGCCTTCGCGCGGCGACGCCGCCGGAGAGGCGTTCGCATTAGCAGCATTAGCGTTGGCGTTGGCGTTCGCGTTGGCTGCGTTCGCGTTCCTGTTATCGGCCATCGTCTGGCCGCCGGCGGTGGTCGTCGGCTTTGTCGCATCGCCGCCGCCTTTCACCGTGAAGGTGACCATCTGGAAAGAGCCTGTGTTCTTGTAGCTCTCGTGCCACGGGCGCGAGGCGAAGACGCGCAGGGTGTGTCGGCCTTCGGTGACGTTGCGCAGTTCGAACGGCTGGTCGAGATTGTAGTAAGCCTCGTAAGGTTGATTATCGAGGATGACGTGGATGTGATTGCCCATGCCGGTCGCGGGGTCTTTGGCGGGCTTGTAGCCTTTGAGTTCGCCCGCGAGCGCGAGTTTGACGTTGACGGTCGAACCCGTGACGGTCGCGCCGTCGCGCGGCTCGACGAAGCGCAGGGTCGGCGCGGCTTCGTCCTGCTCGCCGCGCGCCGCCATTTGCTCCTTGATCTTCTGCGGGCGTTCCGCGACGGTCAGATTTAGCGGCGAGGGCGAACCGGCGGGCGGCGGCGTGACGTTGGTGGTGGCCGTCGTGTTGGCGTTCGTGTTGTCGGCGGTCGTGCAGGCTGACGAGGCGACGAGAGCGACGGCGACGAGGCTGTAGAACGCGAAGGGTAAAAAGAGACGTGCGGAAAGTTTCATTTAACTCGGCCTCCTGAAATGTTCGAGTGATTGCGGGTGAGAGTATAGAAAGAAAAGGGGAAAGGTTAAAGGGTACGCAGGGGAAAGGGCGAAGGGGAAAACGAAAAGGTTGAAGAGAGGCGCGCACGACGAACGCGCCGCGTCTCTTTCCCTTCGCCCCTTACCCCTCGCCCTTTCCCCTCGCTCTGTGCCCTTCGCTTACGCTGCGGACGTGCCGAGACGCCCTTCCACCGCATCCCAATTGATATTCGAGAAGAAGGCTTCGATATATTTGGGGCGTTCGGCGGGCGCGTAGTCGAGCAGGAAGGCGTGCTCCCACACGTCCATCACGAGGACGGGCGTGAAGCCGGAGACGTTGCCCGTCTCGTGCAGAGTGATCCAGTGATTCGAGAGCCTGCCGTTGGCCGGATTCTGGTAGCACATCGCCCAACCGACGCCGCGCATCTTGCCGATGCCGACGAAATCGGCCTTCCACGTGTCGTAACTGCCGAAACTCTCCGTCGCCGCTTTGATAAAGTTAGAGTCTTTCGCGGGGTCGCCCGCGCCCTGCCGTTGCATGTTGTCGAAGTAGTATTCGTGCAAGACCATGCCGTTGTACTCGAAGCCGAGCCGTCTGGTCAGTTCCGAGTAGGCGGGCATTTCGTCCTGATCGACTTTGCCGTCTTCGAGAAACCGGGAGATGCGCTCCGTCAAATTGTTCGTCTCTTTGACGTAGCCTTCGTAGAGTTTGAAATGCAACTCCAGAGTCTTGTCGGAGATGCCGTTTAAGCCGCTCAAGTCAAACTGCCGGGGCTTATAGATATTGTTTGAAACCATCTTTCGTCCTCACTTTTTTCGAACGATTGCAGGATTGTACGCCCGACAGTCTATACCTGCCAGCGCGCCGGTGTGTGACGAATGAATGGAGAGAATGAGAAGAATAAGTGATGAGAAGAATAAGTAATGAGTAATGAGTGATGGGTGATGAGTTAAAGACAAAAGTTCTTAACTCATCACCCATCACTCATTACTCATCACTTATTACGATCACTTGCCGAGAATGATGTAGTCGCCGTGCGAGGTCGCCATGAAGAAGAGCATGGGGAGCGAGAGCCAGGCGTTGGTGCGCGAGGCGAGGAAGGCGCGGCGCGCGAGTTCGGGCGGCGCGGCGGGTCCTGTTCCGGCGGTCGCGGCGATGATCCGCTTTTGCGAAGGCCAGATGATGCCCCAGACGTTCAGCATCATGATCAGGCCGAGCGCGCCGCCGATGCCGATGGAGTGGGTCTTGTTGCTCGCGTAGCTGTCGCCGCCGGGCGTGGTCAGAGACGAGTTGAGCCAGTAGACGATGATAATTGCCATCACGATAACGAGAACGGCGATGATGGCGGCGAGCACCCGCCCGTCTTTCGTTAAAGCGGGGACGCGCGTGATGAGGAAAAACTCGATGGCGAAAGTGACGGTGCCGATGATCATCCAGACGATGAGGATGACCCACGTGTTGGCGTTCGCGCCGTTCGCATTAGCGTTCACCACGTCGCTCTTGAGAATGTACATTGCGTAGTACATCAAACCGGCGAGCACGGTGACGACCGCGCCCCAGCGGAAATACCAGAGCGTGCGCGAGAGCAGGTCGGGATTCACCTTCTTCTTCGTGTCGGCGTCGATGCCCTTCTGGAAGGGGACGTTGACGAGGTTGAAAAAGTAAAGCAGCCCGATCCAGGTGATCCCGGCGACGAAGTGCGTCCAGCGCAACAGGACGCGCACGAGTGCCTCTGCACCGGGGGCGTGAAACATGTCTTGCAGCATCGCGAAACCGGCGGGGAGATGAACGGATGACTCGATCAGCATGATGACCTCCGAATTTTCTTCTTGGTTGTGGTGTGGCTTGCTCGAACGGTTGTTACGCGCGAGAGATTAACACCAAGCGGAACGAGGCGCAATAACTATAGCGGTGAGAGATTGGAGGCCGGAGTTAATGAAAACTGTGTTCTTCCAACCTCCGGCCTGACGGCTGCTGACCTTTAGTCTTCGCTCGGTCTGGTTCCCGCCGCAAGGTTGGTGGTGCTGGCCTGGCGCAGGACGCGCACTTTGAGATCGTCCGCGACGCGCACCTGACAGGAGAGGCGTACGTTTTCGGCCAAGCCCGTCTCAGCGGCGAGGCGCGTGCGTTCGGGTTCTCCGATCTCGCCGGGGTCGCCCGCGAGAATCTCCACGCGGCAGGTGGTGCATTTGGCGTTGCCGCCGCAGCGATGCAGGATGTCGATCCCGGCGTCTTCGAGGGCGAGGACGAGTTTGCGTCCCGCTTCCGTGTCAATGGACTGTGTGCCTGTGGCAGTCTCGGCTTCGATTACGGGCATCTTGGGCTTTGCTCCTGAGAGAAGATTTTAAGTTGAATGCTGTGCGGGCGAGTGTACACCAAAAAACGAAAAGCGCGGTACGCGAAAGTCGAAACGCGCCCGTCGCCCGGTTAAAAGAGCGAAGGCGCGCCCGCGCTTTCACGCGACCGCGTCTTCTCTGAAGAAACTATTAATGTCGCTTAGGCGGTGAAGGAAGAACCGCAGCCGCAACCACCCGTCGCGTTCGGATTCTTGAAGGTGAAGCCCGAACCCATCACGCCGTTAACGTAGTCGATTTCGACGCCGTTCAAATACTGCATGCTGAACATATCGACGAAGAGACGCACGCCGTGCGCGTCCGTCACATGATCGCCCTGCTTCGATTCCTCTTCGATGTTGAGGCTGTACTGGAAACCGGAGCAACCGCCCGGCACCACGCGCACGCGCAGCCCAGCCGTCTCAGGCAAACCCTCTTCGCTCGCCATAAATTTCTTGATCTCGGTCGCCGCGTTTTCCGTGACGTTGAGCGTCACCGTCGGCATCGTTGCTGTTGACATTTTTTTCTCCTTAAATTATTGCCTGATAATCAATATCCGTCGATCAACGTTCTTTAGATGTCCGTTGTCCGTCGTCCGTTGTTAAGAGCCACCCTGTTCTTAATATTAACCGCCTTGCTCCCCGGCTACAAGCAAAGAACAGCGGTCGTGAACGATTGGCACAGAACGCCCGGCAACTCACGACGAACGATATTAAGCCTGCGTGACCACCACTTTGAGTTCGGGCTTCATCGCTTCAATCGAAACCTGCCGCGCGACCTCTTCCGCCACATGGCGAATCGCCGCCGCTTGCGGCGAATCCGGGTGGCTGAGAACTACGGGCACGCCCGCGTCGCCGCCTTCGCGCACGTCCAAGCCCAGCGGGATCGCGCCGAGAAACGGCACATCGTAAGCGTCCGCCAACTTCTGCCCACCGCCTTCGCCGAAGATTTTGTAGCGCGTGCCCGTGTCCGGCGCGACGAAATAACTCATGTTCTCGACGATGCCGAGCACAGGCACCTGCACCGTCTCGAACATTCGGAGCGCGCGGCGCACGTCGGCCACGGCCACTTCCTGCGGCGTCGTCACAAGCACCGCGCCCTGCACCGGAACGAGTTGCGCCAAACTCAGTTGCACGTCGCCCGTGCCCGGCGGCATGTCTACGATGAGATAATCGAGTTCGCCCCAGAGCACGTCCTGTAAAAACTGGCGCACCAACCCGTGCAGGATCGGGCCACGAAAGATCATCGGCTCGTCGCCCGGCTTCAGGATCGCCATGGACATCATCGAGAGGCCGTGCGCTTTGACGGGCAGGAGTTTGTTGCCCGCCACTTCCGGCTTCGACGCGCTGACGCCGAGCATGAGCGGGGCGTTTGGTCCATAGACATCCGCGTCCATGAGGCCGACGCGCGCGCCGTCCGCCGCGAGCGCGACGGCGATGTTGACCGCCACGGTTGACTTGCCGACGCCGCCTTTGCCCGAAGAGACTGCGATGATGTTGCGCACGCCCGGCATCGTCACCTTCTCGCCGAAGCCACGCCCTTGCGGCACTTCCGCATCCATCGTCACGCGCACGGCAGAGACGCCCGCAATCGCGCCGACGTGTTCGCGTGCAGCCGCCTGCATCTCTTCTTTCACCGGGCAGGCCGGGGTCGTCAAGACGATGCGAAACGAAACCTCGCCGCCGTCAATGCGTAAATCCTTGATGAATCCGAGCGTGACGATGTCCTTGTGCAAGTCCGGATCGATAATTTTGCGCAGGGCGTCGAGCACGCTCTGTTCCGATATTTGTGTCATAATTGCCATCCGGTAAATTATACAAGGTATTCGCGCCCGGCGTACAATTGAGCGGCATGATTAACGAACGACAACTCAAAATAGTTCGGGCGGCCTGCCCGCACGATTGCCCTGATACGTGTGCGATGCTCGTGACGGTGGAGGACGGGCGCGCCGTGCGCGTCGCGGGCGACCCGTTGCATCCCGTCACGCGCGGAACGCTCTGCACCAAAGTCGCCAACTACGAACAGCGCACGCACAGCCCCGACCGCATTCAAACTCCGCTCCGGCGCACGGGCGCGAAAGGCGCGAAAGGTGAAGTGCGATTCGAGCGCATCGGTTGGGACGAAGCGTTGGACGAGATCGCAGGTCGTTTCCGCGCGCTCGCCGCGTCCGCAGAAGGCGCGGAGACGATCATGCCTTATAGTTATTGTGGCACGATGGGTTTCGTCCAATCCGAATCGATGGACCGGCGTTTCTTCTATCGTCTCGGCGCGTCCATCGTCGACCGCACGATCTGCGCCTCCGCCGGTTCTGCCGGATACGACGCCACCATCGGCGCACGCATCGGCACAGACCCCGAACGCTTCCGCGATGCGCGCCTCATCATCCTGTGGGGCACGAACACCATCACGAGCAACGTGCATCTCTGGCCGTTCATCCTCGAAGCGAAACACAAGGGCGCGCGCGTCATCGCCGTCGATCCGCGCCGCACACGCACCGCCGACAACTGCGACGAACACATCGCGCTCCTCCCCGGCACGGATGCTGCGCTCGCGCTCGGCCTGATGCACGTTATCTTCGCGGAAGGCTTGGAGGATAAAACCTATCTTGAACGGCACACCGTCGGCGCGGAAGAGTTGAAGGAGCGTGCGCGTGAATACCCGCCCGCGCGGGTCGCGGAGATTTGCGGCATCGAAGCGGAGACAATCGTGCGGCTCGCGCGCGAGTATGCGACGACGCGCCCCGCCGTCATACGCTTGAACTACGGCATGCAGCGACACGCGGGCGGCGGCATGGCCGTGCGCACCGTCACCTGCCTGCCCGCCGTAACCGGCGCATGGCGCGACGCGGCGGGCGGCGCACTGCTCTCCACAAGCAGCACCTTCCCCGTCAACCGTCACGCGCTCGAACGCCCCGATCTCATTCCCACGCCTCGCCCGCGTACGCTCAACATGTCGCAACTCGGCGACGCGTTGACACGTCTGAGCGATCCGCCCGTCCGCGCGCTCTACGTCTATAATTCCAACCCGGCGGCGGTCGCGCCCGAACAGGCGAAGGTGCTCGAAGGTTTAAGGCGCGATGATCTGTTCACGGTCGTCCACGAACAGTTCATGACGGACACCTGCGACTACGCGGACATCATCCTGCCCGCGACCACGCAGCTTGAGCATTTCGATCTGCACAAGGCTTACGGCCATCTCTATCTCACCGTCAACGAGCGTGCGATTGCGCCGCTCCACGAGGCGAAGCCGAACACGGAGGTCTTTCGCCTGCTCGCCGCGCGCCTCGGCTTCGAGGAAGACTGTTTCAAGGATTCCGACGAAGAGATCGCAAGGCAGGCGATTGACATGGAGCATCCCGCGCTCGAAGGCATTACGCTCGAACTCTTGCGCGAACGCGGCTGGATGCGTCTGAACGTGCCGGAGACTTTCGCGCCGTTCGCCGAAGGAAACTTCCCGACCGCCTCCGGCAAGTGTGAGCTTTCGAGCGAGCGTCTCGAACTCCAGGGCTTGCCCGCCGTCGCAGAGTTCATCCCGCCGCGCGAGTCGCGGCAGAGCGCGCCGGAACTCGCGCGTCGTTTCCCGCTCGCGCTCATCAGTCCGGCGGCGCACGCGTTTCTCAATTCGAGTTTCGCCAATCTCCCGAAGCAGGTCAGGCAGGAGAAACGTCCCTTCGTCGAGATCAACCCGGAGGACGCCGCCGCGCGCCGCATCTCGGAAGGCGACCGCGTGCGCGTCTCGAACGAACGCGGCGCGTGCGAACTGACGGCGGTGGTCACGACGCGCGCACGCCCCGGCGTCGTCGTCTCGCCTTCCGTCTGGTGGAACAAGCTCTCGCCCGGCGACACGAATATCAACCAGTTGACTTCGCAAAGCCTGACCGACATGGGCGGCGGCGCAACCTTCTACGACGCGCTCGTCGAAGTCGAACTGCTGGATTGAAGCGCAGAACAGGTTGACCGTTAATCGCCGTGCGAGGAGATGAGGACGGCGATCACAGTTAAGATCGAACCGACTCCGATGGCCGTGCCGATGGCGATGTTTCTGGCGGTCGAATGGCCGCGATTGCTCTCCACCCGCGCGACATCTCGATAGAGCACGGTGCGCGGCTCGTCGGTCTGGCGATCACGCACGATAAACTCTTCTTCCTTCGCCTGCGAGATATAACCTTTCATCTTCGCCCCGTCTTTGAACTTCACCGTGACGCGCGCACGCTCGCCGACGCCGAGCCGCGCAACTTTAACCTTCACCTGCTCCAACGTCTGCGCGTCGCGCTCCGCCTGCGTCTTCTCAACGGCAACCGCAGCAGCAACGGACGGTACCCCGAACGACGTTTGCAGCAACAGCGCGACCAGCGCGAACACCAAATATTTTCTCTTCATTTTTCATTCCCTTTCCGACATTTGAAACTCCAAAGCTGACCTTATTGCAAAAGTGATGCCGCCTGAAAGAGAGTGAAAAGAGCCGCCAAAACGATAGGTGACAGGTAAAAGCAGGCGCGAAACGAAAATTTCTCTGCGCAGTAAACTTCAGACAGATGGTTAAAAGCAGTAACGAGTGACAAGTAACGAGTGACAAGTTAAAACCGTAAATCTTGAACCGTGAATCGTGAATAGAAGAAGACGGTTTTTTTTCTATTCCGATTGATGATTCACCGATTGACTTGTCTTCTCTCGTCACTCGTCACTCGTCACTTGTCACTCGTCACTGCTTTTCCGACTTGACAGAAGCGGCGCACCTCGCCGATACATACATGAAGTTTCTCCCATGCTAAAGAGCGCGCCCCGCGGTCGGGCGACATCAAAAGTTAAATTTAAAAACTCATGCGATCTACAGTTCACACGGAAAAGGTATCGCGCCGCGCCGTCGAGTTGCGCCGCCACGCGCTCGCCTGCGCGCTGGCGTTGACGTTCGGCCTCTGCTTCATCTCTTCGCACGCGTTCGCGCAAAAGCGGCGCACGCCGACGCCGCGACGCACGCCCGCACGCGCGCTGTCGATCCCCGAAGAGACTCTGCTGCGAATTGTGCGCGCTGAAGACGAGAGACGTTTTGACGCGGCAGACCTCGGCGCGCTGCTCTCGGATGCCAACGCGAGCGTGCGCGCACGCGCCGCGCTCGGCGCGGGACGCATCGGCGACGTGCGCGCCGTCGCGCCGCTCCTCTCCCTGCTCCAGACAGACCGCGACGAACGCGTGCGCGAGGCGGCGGCCTTCGCGCTCGGCGAGACGGAAGCGGGCGCGGCGGCAGAAGGGTTGCTCAGGATCATCGAACGCAAGACGGCTGCGAGCGTCGCGGAAACGCCGCGCGTGCGTGCGCGTGCGATAGAAGCTTTGGGGAAGATCGCGGCGGCGTTGCCGAAGGCCGAAGAGGAGCGCGCCAGAGAGATCGGAAAGTCTTTGCTGGTCGCGCTTGAGTTTGAAGCGCGCCCGTCGCAGCAGCCCGCGCAGCGAGCGGCGAATCGAGAGGTCGCGTTGCTCGGACTCACGGCGGTCTTGCGCGCACGCCCGGAAGACGCGGGGCGCGTCGTCGCGCTCTTTTTAGACTCGACGGACGCGCGCCTGCGCGCCGATGCCGCGAACACCATCACGCGCCTGCGCGCGAAGAACGCCAACGATCAACTGCGCAGGCTCCTCGCCTCTGATGCGGACGCCGTTGTGCGCGCCAACGCCGCACGCGCGCTTGGCGCGGCGGAAGACAAAACTGCTTTCGACTTGTTGCTCGAACGCGCCGCGAACGACAGAGACGAACGCGTGCGCGTCAGCGCGATTCGCTCGCTCGGAACGCTCAAGGATGCGCGCGCCGCCGAACCGCTCGTCAAACGCGGCGAGCTTTTGTTGAGCGCGTATCGTGCGGCGAAGTCTGCGAACGCCGCCGCGCGTCCCGCCGAGTTGAACGAACTGCTGGAACTTGTCACGGGCTTGAGCCGCGTCGTCGCGGGCACGGCGAACGAGCGCGCTCTCGGCCTGCTGCGCGCGCTCCGCGAAGCCGAACAATGGAGCACGCCCGAAGCCGAGATCGCCGCCGCACGCATCGCGCCCGGTCAATACCTGCGCGAACGCCCCTTCCACCAACTCGCTTTCCGCGCGCCCGACAGTCGCATCTCGTGGCAGACCTACGCCGCCATCGCGCAGGGCTTGGGCGAGATCGCCGCCGTGTCGAGCGGGCGCGCGGGCAACAGCGTCGTGTCGGTTCAGGCCGATGCGCAGTTAGCCCTGCGCACGATGCTTAGTGACACGACGACGCCCGCGCTCGCCGTGCCCGACGTGCTCACGGCCATCGCCGCCTTCAAACCGCCCGACGGCGCGCTCGTTATGCGCGCGCAACTCGCCGCGCCGGACGTGATCGTGCGCGCCACCGCCGCAGGGCAACTAGGCGAACTCGCGCCCGATGACGAAACGACGAGCGCGCTCGCCGCCGCGCTCAACACAGCCCTGCGCGACGAGATGAACGATGCCGCGCTCGCCATCCTCGACGCGCTCGCAAAACAGAAATCCGAACCGGCCATCGCCGCGATCAAGACCGCGCTCGACTCGCCCGACTACCTGTTGCGCCGCCGCGCCGCAGCCATTTTGCAGGCCGCGCAACCCGATGCAGCCAACCCGGACGAAGGGCGCATCGAAACGGTCGCCACGCGCAACCGGCTTCCCGATTATCGTCGCGCGCTCTCGCGCCGCGCCTCACGCGTCGTCGCCACGGTCAACACGGACAAGGGCGCATTCCAGTTGGAACTGCTGCCGAACGAGGCTCCGCTCACGGTGGATAATTTCGTCGAACTCGCGCGACGCGGCTTCTTCAACAACATCTCTTTTCATCGCGTGGTCCCGAACTTCGTCGTGCAGGGTGGCGACCCGCGCGGCGACGGCAACGGTGGTCCCGGTTATCAAATTCGCTGCGAGATCAACGAAGTGCCGTACGGTCGCGGCGCGGTCGGCATGGCTCTGTCGGGCAAAGACACGGGCGGCTCGCAGTGGTTCATCACGCATTCGCCGCAGCCGCATCTGGACGGCGGCTATACCGTCTTCGCACGCGTCGTTACAGGCATGGAGACGGTTGACCGCATCACGCGCGGCGACCGCATCCGCAGCATCAACGTCGCGGAGACGAAGCACAAGTGAGCAAGACGCGTCTGAGCGCGCCGGAGTAATTCGACGCGTGCACCGACATCCCGCACGAGACGATTGAGGGTCGGCAACTTTATCATTTAGACGAATGAGCCAATTTATCAAGCAGACGACGCGCATCAAATTCGGCCTCTTCGTGTCGGCGTTGCTCTGCCTCGTCTCCACGCTCGCCTCCGCTCAATCGCCGCGCGCCTCCGCATCGTCTCCCGCCTCTCAGGCGAGCAAACCCGCACCGGCGCGCACGCGCTACCAGATCAATTTCGCGCTCGACTTCGACGCGCGCACCTTTAGCGCGACCGAGCGCGTCCGCTGGGTGAATCGTGATCAACGCCCCGCCTCCGTCGTCTATTTTCATCTCTACGCGAACCTGCGCAGCAATAGTAACGGCAACAACAACGACGCGAACCGCGCCCCCGCGCCTCCCGTGAGCGGCGCAGAGGCGACGGCAGCCGCAACAGCAATAGCGGCGACGGCGGTGGATGAACCGCGCATCGAGATCAAGAGCGTCCGTCACGCCGCGACGCAAACCGCGCTCGCCTACGCGCTCGACGAGCAGGCGACGCTGTTGCGCATCAATCTACGCGAACCCGTGGCCGCCGGAGCGACGACCGAGATCGAGATCGCGTTCACAGGAGCCGTGCCCGAAATAGACCCGGACGAAACGAGCCTCCCTTCACACGTCATCCAGCAACTCGGCGCAGCCCTGCGCGACACGCGCGAGACGCGCCGCGCACGCGACACCAACTTTCGCGCGCGCGGCATCTTGATGCTCGGCTCGGCCTACCCCGTGCTCGCCGTGCGCAACGGCGACGAGTGGCAGCGCGAAGTGCGCGCGACGGTCGGCGACCCGGCGCACACGGAAGTCGCCGATTATGAGGTGACGATTGATGCGCCCGCCGAGGTCGCGCTCTACACTTCGGGCGAAGCGCGCTCCCTTGCGGGCGGCAGTACGGTTAACCCAGATAGCGGCAGCAGCAATGTTAAGCCCGGCAGCGGGGCGGACGCCGTGAAAAGCGGCGCGCGTCTCTTCGCCGGAGAGAACCTGCGCAACTTCGCGATCATCGCGGGGCGGACGCTTGCCTCTGGCGAACGCACGGTCGGCGGCGTGCGCGTGCGTTCGGTCTGGACGACGGAACACGAAAAGATCGGGCGGCGCGTGCTCGATGCGGCGGCGGAGGCCGTGCGCGTCTTCACGGTGCGTTTCGGCGCGCTCCCCGTCACGAGCGTCACGGTGGCGGAAGCACCCCTTGTCGCCGGACTCGGCAGCGCGGAGTTTGCCAACCTGAGCGTGATCGCCAGCGCGTTCTATGTCGACTTCGATTCGCCCGCCATACGCAACCTGCCCGAACTCGTGCGCGAGCAGCGCGCCTCGGTCGAAGACAGTCTGGAGTTTGCCACCGCGCACATGCTCGCGCATCAATGGTGGGGGATGCTCGTCGGCAACTCGCCGGAACGCGCCCCCGTGCTCGATGAAGCGCTCGCGCACTGGTCTGCGCTCGTCTATTACCGCGAGACGCACGGCCACGTTCGCGCGCAAGCGGCGCGTGACGATCAACTGCGCGGCGTCTATGAAATTTATCGCACCTTCGGCGGCGACGACATGCCCGCCGACCGTCCCGCGCGCGACTATCGCAACTCGTTTCAATACGCCGCCATCGTCTCGGCCAAAGGTGCGCTGATGTACGACGCGCTCGTGAAACTGCTCGGCGAGGAGCGCGTCTTCACGGCCTTACGCCGCTACGCGGAGGCCAACCGTTTCGAGATCGCCGAACTCGACGACCTGCGCGGAGCCTTCATCGCCGAAGCGCCCGTCGCCGAGCGTCGCGCCGTCACGCGCACCTTCGACCGCTGGCTCTCCGAGCGTCACGGCGACGAAGACATCGCCCCGCCCAACCCGCAACTCGCCTCCGCGCTCGGCCTCACGCCCGAACCCGCAGGCACACCCAATCGCAACGCCTTCTCACGCCTCGGCAGATTCTTCTGGCGACAGATGACGCGCATTCGTTAACCACGCGCCATTGCGCCCGGCTAAATCTTTTTAAGTTCAGATTCGTCTCAGCGCGTCCATTCATAAAAATTGGAAGTGCTCGCCGTCGCGCGCGCGGGGTAGTTCCAGTTCCGCCCTCCCGCCTCCTGATCCGTCTGTTTGAACGGTCAGCTTGATGCCGCCTGCGTCAAATGGACCGGAGGCGCGCCCGTGCGCTTCATGCGTTTGCGGTTGGTGAAGGTATTTCCAGAAAATGTGTGCGCGGCACGGTGTTTGTTTAACTGTCAGTGTTCAAGCGTGAACCCCTTCGCGCAATCC
>DASWNS010000592.1:0-13223 GCA_036399115.1 Pyrinomonadaceae bacterium
GGAATCGAGCATGTAAGGCACGAGCAGGCGATTGACGATGAAGCCCGTCTTGTCGCTGGCGCGCACGGGAACTTTGCCGAGTCGCTTGCCGAAATCGACCGCCGTTTCGTAGACCGCTTCGTCCGTCAGGATCGTCTTAACGACTTCCACGAGTTTCATGATCGGCACGGGGTTGAAGAAGTGCAGGCCGATGAAACGACGCTGGCGTTCGTTGGAAGTGGCCGTCATCATCTCCGTGATCGAGAGCGAGGAGGTGTTGGAGGCGAAGATCGTTTCGGGCTTGCAGAGTTCGTCGAGTTGTCTGTAGGTGTCGCGCTTGGTGTCGAGATTTTCGATGATGGCTTCGACGATGATGTCGCAATCGGCGAGGTCTGCGAACTCCGTGGTTCCGCGCAGGCGACCGCGAATCTCCGTCTGCTGGTCAGCGTTGATCGTTCCCTTCTCGGCAAACTTCGCGAGCGACTTTTCGATCCCCGCGAAGCCGCGCTCGCAGAGTTCGTTTGAGACTTCGCGCACCACCACTTCGAACCCGGCGGTGGCGGCGGTCTGCGCGATGCCGGAACCCATCAGGCCGCAGCCGAGCACACCTACTTTTTTGATTTCCATTTCCGTTTCAATTCTCCTGTCTTCGATTTTGCTTGCATGTTAAAAATCCTGTTTCTCACCTCTCCGGCGGCGCAGGCGAACTCTGCGGCGGAGCTTGTGGCGATGCCTGCGGCGCGGTCTGCGGCGAAGTTTCCGGCGCGGCCTGGGGCGAAGTCTGCGGCGCAGGCGACGCGGCGGGCGCGGCCTCTTCATCTTTGTTCACGAGGACGATGCCGTAGTTTTCGCCCTCGGCCTGCACCCACTCGTCTGAACGCTGCTCCCACGCGTTGAAGTCCGCTTCCAGTTGCTTGAGTTCTCCGCGCACGCGTGCGCTGGTTCGTTCCTTTTCGCTCAGGAGCGCAAGGTCGTGTGCGCGCACGAGCAGTTGTCTGAGTTCAAGCCGAAGTTGGTCGGGTCGCGGCGCGAAGGGCGCGACCTGATCGATCTTTCCGATGGCACTGTTGGCTGCCTTCGTGTCGCGCTCGTTGAAGGCCGCGCGGAAGGCTTCCTGTCCCTCGTTCATGGCCTGCACGTAGCGATCAATCGTGGCCGCGTTTGGCTGCGCCGCCGCCGTGTTGTCGGGGAGCGGGCGCGCGTCGCCCATGTGGCGCGCGACCTGCCCGAAGGCGACGACGACGAGCGCGAGCGAGGCAAACTGTAGGACGTGCCACAGGATGGCGACGCTCGCGCGCTGGCCGGGTCGTTTGTAACCGACGAAGAGCGCGAGCACCGCGCCCGCGACGAAGCCGCCGAGGTGCGCCGCGTTGTCGATGAAAGGAATCAAGTAGCCGATGAACAGGTTGATGAGGATCGTCGGGATCATGCCCGTGCCGAACGCGCGTTTGAAACCTTCGGGCAGTTCGTGCCTGAACTTGATGCCGAAAACGAAGAGCACGCCGATCAGACCGAAGAGCGCGCCCGATGCGCCCGCCGAAGGAGCATCGCCGCCGCCGCGAAAGAGGAAACGCGCCAGCACGCCGCCGCGCGCCCCCGCACTCGAAGCCAGATAACTCGCCAGCACTCCGGCCATGCCCGTCGCGATCCAGAAGAAGACGAAGCGCGCCGAGCCGTACAACTTCTCCACGTAAGGGCCGAGGATAAAGAGGCTGTACATGTTGACCAGCAGGTGAAGCCCGCCGATGTGCAAAAAGACCGGCGTGACGAATCGCCACCACTCGCCCTCGTCAATAAGCCAATTGAACTTCGCGCCGTAAGCCCTGAGCACCTCTGGATTCTGCGAGCCTCCGGGCGCGGCAGAACTCATCAACAGGAAAATGAAGACATTGACGACGAGAAAGACGAAGGTGAAGGTGGCGGGACGCCTCAGGAGTACGCGCCGGAAACGACGCGTCTTGATGTCGGAGACAGTCTCTTCCGGTTGTTGCTGCGACGCATCGGACGCCGCATCCTGTGGCGTGCTGCCCACAGGCGCGTGGCAGATCGCGCACGCGCTTTCGCCCGCGCCGACGAGCATGCCGCAATTCCGGCACACGCTCGGACGCCCCGCATACATGTCTCTCGCTGGCTCTGCCTCTGACAAAAGTTCGTCCCTCGACGAGCGCGCCCGTCAAACTCTCTCGCACGCCCCCGCCTCAAACGCAGTACACACGCCCGCCGTCACCCTGCCCGACTCACACGAGCCGCCGCGCGCCCTGCTGAATATCACGAATTATTCATTCGACCGAAAGTTTACACCGAAGCACACGGGACGGAAAGAAGGGATGAGGGCGGAGGGATGAGGGATGAATCAGAAACTACTCAACTCGCTTGAGTGCTTTCTCTGATTCATCCCTCATCCCTCATCCTTCATCCCTTATTTCACTTCTCCGCGCAGTTTGATCTCGCGCGGGGCGGCGGGGTCGGAGGTGATGCGGATGGGTGCGCGCCAGATGAGCGTCTTGATGCGGCACGCGCCGGTGTTGTCTTCGCGGCAATAGTAGAGCGTGAGTTGGAGGCGCAGTTCCGCCGCGCCGACCGTGTATGCGTGCAAGGGTAGACGCAGGGGGAGGCGCAGCAAATCTTTGGCGGCGCGCGTGAGTTGGCGCGTGTTGCCTGCAAACGCGACGTGTTCCGCGCCGCGTTCGATTGTCGCTTGCAGACGATGCGGCGCGAGTTCGTTCAAATGATAACCGGCGGGCAAGGCCACCTCGACGACGAGCGTGTTCGCGGCTCCGCTTGCCGTCGCTGCGCGCGTGAGAAGAAGAGGCTGCGGCTCAAGTTTCAACTCCTCAGCGTTGGGCGCGGGCATCGCGGCGGCGTCTGCTTCCAACTTCTTCACGCTCGCGGCGGGCGGGCGCAGACCGCGCAGGGGGAGCGTGGAAGCGCGCCCGTCGGCGAGGGAAACGACGCGCACGGCATGGTTGTTCGTATCCGCGATGTAGAGTTTGCCGTGCGCGAGGGAGAGGCCGCCGGGTTCGTAGAAAGAGGCGTTTGCGCCGTCCGCCTGTCCGGGCTTGCCCGTGCCCGCGAAAGTTTTCACGGTGCGGGTTTGCAGGTCGAGCCGCTTGATCTTGTGATTGTAAGTGTCCGCGATGAAGACCGCGCCATCCGTGTAGAGCACGCCGAGCGGGTGCTGCAAGCGCACCGCGTCGCCCGTGCCGTCCGTGTCGCCAAACTCGAAGAGGTCGCCGCCCGCGAGCGTCTCCACTTGCAGCGCAGGGGCGGGCATCGAAGTTTGCATCGAAGCAGTCGCTGACTCTGTCTCGTCCGGCTGTTCCGGCGAAGGAGATACTTCGGGAGCGTCCGGCGCGTCCGTCTCCGTAGGGTCGCGCGCTTCGTTCACTTCGGGCGTCGGCGCAGCCTGTGCCTGCGGCGCAGACAGGTCGATGGCGCGAATGATGTTCGATTCGCTGTCGGCGACGTAGAGTTTGCTTCCGTCGGTGGTGAGTCCGGAGGGCTGCGCGAAGGCGGAGGAGAGGCGCGCGCCGTCGAGCCGGGCTTCGCGCCCTGATCCGGCGAAGACGGAAATTTGACCGCGCGCCAGATCGAGTTGCCAGATTTGATGAGGTCCGGCCATCGCGATGTAGAGCGTGCGCTGCGCGAGTTGCAAGTCCCAGGGTGAATTGAGGGGGGTGCTTTGCGCGGGCGCACGCCCCGTCTCTTCGCCGAACCCTCCGGCGGCCTGCGCGCCCGTGCCCGCGATGGTCGAGACGGTGCGCGCCTTCAGGTCAACGCGACGAATCAGGTGGTTCTCCGTATCGGCGACGTAGAGCGCGTCGGCGTCGAGCGCGAGTCCCTGCGGGCGGTGAAACGTAGCGCGTTCGAATGCGCCGTCCGTCGCCCCGCGCTCGCCCGTGCCGATGGTGTCGAGGAGCGTGCCGTCGAGTTTGGCGACGACGATGCGGTTGTGATTCGAGTCGGCGATGAAGAGGCGTTCAGTTTTGGCGTCGGCCAGAATCTTACCGGGAAAGGCGAGCGGCATGTCGCCCACCTTCGCGCGTTCGAGGGCGAGTTTGAGCGGTTGCTCGTTCAACTCGCCGCGCTTGCGAAACTCCGCGAGCGTCTCCGCGATTGCCCCGTCAATCACTTCATAGTTGCCTTCGCCTTCAACCTTGCCGACGACGTATCCGGCGGGATCGATCAACACCTGCGTCGGCCACGCGCGCACGGCGTAGGACTGCCAGATCGAGAAGTCCGCATCGTTGACGACCGGGTGCTCGACCTCGTAGCGCAGAATGATCTGGCGTATGTTCTCGCTCTGTTTTTCGTTCTCGAACTTGGCGGAATGGACGCCGATGACGACGAGGTTGTTCGGGTATTTCGCTTCGAGCCGTTTGAGATCGGGGATGATATGGATGCAGTTGATGCAACCGTAAGTCCAGAAATCCAGCAGCACGACTTTGCCGCGCAGCGCGGCGAGCGAGAGCGGTCGCTCCGTGTTGAGCCAGCCGCGATCATTCTTTAGTTCGGGCGCACGCACGCGCCCGCGATCCGGTATGGACACTTCGACATCCTTTTGCTCAGACTCATCCACGTCGCCCGCCTGCGCCCGCGCCTCGCGCACCGCAAACGAAAGCGCGAGCAGAGCCGACACGCCGACAAGGATCAAACGCTTACCTGACATCAAAACTCCCCAAGACTTCGACACCCCCTCCAAAATTTCCCGCACTTGAAGCTGCAAACCCGGTGAAACTGCAAACATCGTGAAACTGCAAATATGGTGACGCGCACAATATACGCGCCCGGGCGAGCGGGCAGATTCACCCGGCGCGACGGGCGCAAAAGTCTGCCCCGAAGTCTCCCACGCGCGCACGAGTCCCGGTTCGCGACGCTCGCACTCTTCGCTTCTCGCAAAGTTTTACCGTTCAGTTTACCATGTTGCCTGACATGGAAGAGTCGACGCAAGACGACAGCACGGCGGGAGGTTCGACCCGCGCGGGACGATTGACGGGCGCGCGGCGCAAGCTCTGCGTGATGCGTTCCGGCGCGCGCCTCTTCGCCGTCTATGCGGATGAAGTTGCAGCGACGAGCGAAGATTCAAGGCCGACGCCGCTTCCCTTCGCGCCCCTGCCTGTGCGCGGCATCGTCAGCCAGCGCGGGCGCATTCTCACCGTGATCGATCCGCTCCCGCTCTTACCGCCCGATGCGCCGACGCTTGCGGCAACTCCCGAAGCCCCCGCTCACACGTCGCCGCAGGCGTCCTCTCTAACGCAGCCGCACGCGCCTCTCATCGTCGCGCTCCGGGGCGACGAACAACTCGCGCTCTCGGTCGAACGCATCGAACACGACCTCGAACTTTTCGACGACGAAGACGACCATGCAACGGACACGACCGCAAACGCCTCGCCCGGCTCACATCTCCTGCGTCGCACCATACGCCACGAGACGGACTCCGTCGCCATCCTCGACACGGCGCATCTCTTCGAGGCCGCCATGCAAGGAGTCGAACGCCGTCGCCGCCGGACATGATAAAAAGTGACAAGCGACGAGTGGCAAGTGACAGGAAAAGCTGCTTTAATCTTGTCACTTGTCACTCGTCGCTTGTCACAGGGTTTCGCTTATGAACGAACAATCTTTCGGGGTGCTGGAATACGACAAATTGCGCGCGCTGGTGCGGCGCGCGGCGCAGACGCCGGTGGGGCGTGCGCGTGTGGAGAGACTCGCGCCGCTCGATAATCTGGAAGCGGTCAGAAGCGCGCTCGGTGCGGTGGCCGAGTGCGTCGAACTGCGCAGGCGGGGCGGGGCTTGGTCGTTCTCGGAGTTGGCCGACCCGGCTGAATCAATCGCGCGCCTGCGCATCGAAGGGGCGACGCTCGAACCGCTGCCGCTCCTCGAACTCGCGCGCCTCTGCGATCAGGTCGGCGCGGCGCGCGCGCTGATTCAGGCCGAGCGCGACGACGTGCCCGTCCTGTGGTCGCTCGTCGCGGACTTGCCGCGCGAGTTGTACAGTCTGGCGGCGCGCGTCACGTCGAAAATCCTGCCGAGCGGCGAACTCGACGACCGCGCCAGCCCCGAACTCGCGCGCATCCGCCACGACATCACACGCCTGCGCTCCTCCATCACGCGCTCGCTCGAAAACCTGATGCGCCGCTCCGACGAAGCGATTCAGGATCAACTCGTCACCGTGCGCAACGACCGCTTCGTCATCCCGGTGCGCTCGGATCATCGCGGGCGCGTCTCCGGCGTCGCGCACGGTTTCTCTTCGTCCGGCGCGACCGTCTTCATCGAACCCTTAGAGACGATTGACAGCAACAACGAACTGCAAAACTTGCGCGAGACTGAAGAGCGCGAGATCACGCGCATCCTCTCGACGCTCACGGACGAGATGCGCCGCGAACTGCCCGCCATCGAACGCGCGGCTGAGGCCGTGGCCGAACTCGACTTCATCAACGCGAAGGCTTCGATGGCCGTGCGCTTCAACTGCGTGCAGCCGTTCGTCGGCGCGGACGCCGCGCTCGAACTCGACGCCGCGCGCCACCCGTTGCTCGAAGAGAACCTGCGCGCCTCCGGCGGCGCGGTCGTGCCCGTCTCGTTCCGGCTCGACACGACGCATCCCGTGATGGTCATCTCCGGCGCGAACGCGGGCGGCAAAACCGTCGTCTTGAAGACAGCCGGGCTGCTCGCGCTGATGGCTCTCTCCGGCCTCCACGTTCCGGCGCGCGCGGCCAGTTTTCCGTTCTATCAATCCGTGCTCGCAGACATCGGCGACAGCCAATCGCTCGCCGCCAATCTTTCGACCTTCACCGCGCACGTCGCCAACATCAGCCGCATGCTCGAAATCTGCCGCTCGCCCGCGCTCGTGCTGCTCGATGAAGTCGGCACGGGCACAGACCCGGAAGAAGGCTCCGCGCTCGGCGTCGCCGTCGTGGATCATTTCACGCGCGCGTGCGGCGCGCACGTCGTCGCCACGACGCACTACAGCGGGTTGAAACAGTATGCGGCGAACGAGTCGGGCGTGATCAACGCGAGCGTCGAGTTTGACGAAAAGACTTTGCAGCCGACCTATCGCCTGCTCGTCGGCCTCGCCGGGTCGTCCTCCGGCATAGAGATCGCGGGGCGTTTCGGTTTCCCGCAAGAGATCGTCCGCGCCGCGTCCGAACAGGTCAACGATGCTTCGCGCGCGGCGACCGAATATCTGCGTCGCATCAAGCGCGAGTCGGAAGAGGCGGAGGCGTTGCGGCGTGCGCTGGAAGAGGAACGCGCGGCGGTCGCCGAAAAGTATTCCACGCTCGAACGCGACGCAGACCGCCGCGAGCGCGAACGTCAAACATCTTTCGAACGCGAGATGCGCGAACGCCTCGCCGAGTTTGAACAACGCTCGCGCGAACTCTTCTCCAAGATCGAAGACCGCGCCGAGCGCATCCGCGTGGAACGCGAGGCCGCGACGCGCGCCGCCGAACTGCGACGCGAAGCCCAGCGCGCCGCCGCTGCCAGCGCACGTCCCAACGCGACGACGGGCGCGCGGCCTGTGGCGACGAAGGAGACGCACGGGGAACAGCCTGGCGGCGTGCGCGTCGTGCGGCAGGCGCGTGCGGAAATAGAGTCGCCGCGCGTGAAGTCGGGCGGCGAGACGTTTCAGCCGTCGGCTGTCGAACGCGAGATCGTCAAAGGCGACACGGTGCGTCTGAAGACGCTCGGCAAAACGGGCGTCGTCGAAAGAGTGTCGGGCGCGGATGCAGAAATTCGCATCGGCCACGTGCGCCTGCGCGAGAAGCTCAGTAATCTCGAATTGATGGAACGCGCGCCGCAGGGCAAACAGGAGCAGGCGCGCGGCGCATCACAACTCGAACAGATGGCCGCCGCTGCCGCGCGCACCGCAGACGTGCGCCTCAGCCGTTCGAAAGACGAACCCGCGATGGAACTCAACCTCATCGGACGAACCACAGACGAAGCCGTTGACGCCGCCGACAAGTTTCTCGATTCCGCTTATCTGAACGGCCTCGCGCGCCTGCGCATCATTCACGGCCACGGCACGGGCGCGCTCCGCCGCGCCATCGCGGACTTCCTGCGCTCTCACCCGCACGTCGAAACCTTCGCGCCAGCCCCGCCCGATCAAGGCGGCGCGGGCGCGACCGTTGTAGAATTGAAGCAGTAGACTCCAGAGGGGCAGTGTAATGCAGATCTTTCGACGGCGCGTGGGGCGAAAATATCTGGCAGCGATGCTGTTGTCAGTCTCTTTCATCTTGACGCTCTGCGCCCCGGCCTCTGCGCAGTTAGACCAATGGGGCTACTGGGAGAACGGCGTCACGGAACCGTGGTGGTTCTCCTCGGAAGACTTCACGAAGGATGACGCGGTCGCGGCATTGGCGCGCTGGAAAAATGCCGGGAGCGCACAACAGGACGTGACGACGGCGGAGTGGGACGGGGTCTACTTTAACGGCAGCGAAACCCACGGGACGTACTTGCGCTGGTCGCCGCGCGGCGGTTTCATCATCGCTCATATAGATAAGTGTCAGGCGCGTGTGATGGGCTTGACTTACGGGCGGGTCGAGGCTTCGCCGACGCTCTTGCAGTTCTTCCCCGAATTCGACAAGGCGGCCTCCCGCACACACGGCCACTCGCACGCGCGCGAGAAGAGCGCGCCGACGGTGCTCCGGTTCGTGCCGGTCGCGTGGCGCGGCCAGCGGATGCTCGTCGTCGAGTCCGAGATGAGCAGCTTCGGCGACTATGTCGCGGGGCGGGGCAGATACAATTATAACCGCGACTTCTTCTACTTAGATTACGTCGAGTTCTTCACGCAACGCGACGCGACAGCGGATACTCAACCGATCACTACACAGTTAACTCAAACCGAAGAGAAAACAGCCGACGATGCGACCCCGCCCGTCGTGCCCCCGGCCTACGTGCGTTTTTTGAAGCCGCCGATTGAAGGGGCAATCACCGCCGTCGGCAAGAGAGAGGTGAGAAACAACTACAGCTATCAAAGCCCAGACGGGTCGGAGACGGCTTACGGGCGCGTTTCGCTCACTTACGTGACCGTCAACGCGGGCGCGGCTCGCGGTTTGAAGAGCGGCATGTTCCTCCGCGTGGCGGAACCGGACGGGGGAGAACTGGTCAGGATCATCCGTGCCGGCAGACACGCTTCGAGCGGCATCGTGATCAGGAGTTTGGACGAGGCGGACGCCGAAACATTTTTCGCCGAAGGGCAGACCTATTCCCGTCCGAAGGTAACCGCCGGGTGGAAGTTAACCACCGCGCCGTTCTGAACTTCTCACCCACCGCTATTGCTATGCGTTTCCCGCAGACATTCATTGACGACCTCAGACGGCAGGCCGACATCGTGCGCGTGATATGGGATTGCGTTAGAATTGGCTGACGGGAGACAGTGATGACACGACAGCAATTCATCGAAGAGATCAAACAACTATCCATCGCCGAGCGCATCGCTTTGATTGAAGCGATCACACGCAGTCTGCGTGAAGACCTGACGACCGGACGGGAGGCGGCTTCAATTTCTGCGGCAGGTCAAGCCGGGACATCCGGCGAAGGCGAGCGCGAACGTAAGCTCGCGGCTGTGCGGCGGTTGCGCGGCATCGCCAAATTCGAGGGGGAGCCGCCTTCGGATGAAGCGCTGAAAGAGGATTATGTCAATTACCTGACGGAGAAATACTCCTGATGCGTGTCCTGCTCGACTCCGACGTGGTGCTCGATTTCGTGTTGGAGCGAAAGCCCTTCGTCGAAGCCGCCGGGGAGTTGTTTGAACTTATCGCGCAAGGCGCGTGCGACAGGTACGTTTCCGGCATCACCCCAATTAACGTTTTCTATCTGATGCGTAAAGCCAAAGGCATTGACAAGGCCAGACAGGCGATTGGCGACCTGCTCATTGCCTTTCAGGTTTGCCCTATCACTCACACGGTTCTCAAAGACGCCTGCGCCCTGCCCTTCGCCGACTACGAAGATGCGGCGCAACACGCGAGCGCAACGGCAAGCAGCCTCGACGCGATTGTCACGCGCAATCTTGACGATTATAAGAATGCGACCTTGCCGGTCTATTCCCCGTCGGATTTTCTCAATCACCTGAAAGCACAAACATAACGCCGTGCGTTTCCCGCAGACATTCATTGACGACTTGAGACGGCAGGCCGACATCGTGCGCGTGGTGCAGGATTACGTCTCGTTGAAGAAGAAGGGCGCGAACTGGATGGCGTGCTGCCCGTTTCATCAGGAGAAGACGCCTTCGTTTTCGGTCAACCCGTCGAAGGAGATCTTCTATTGTTTCGGGTGCCAGAAGGGCGGGAGCGTCTTTAATTTCGTGATGGAGATCGAGCGCGTGTCGTTTCCCGAAGCGATCAAGATCGTGGCGGAGAAGGTGAACATGCCGCTGCCCGTGATGCAGGAGAACGAACGCTTTGAATCGCGGCGCAAGGAAGCGGACGAAGTGGTTGAACTCAATTCGTGGGCGCTCGAATGGTGGGAAGGGCAACTCGCAGAAGGCAACGCCGAAGCGAAGACGGCGCGCGAGTACATCGAAGGGCGCGGCATCACCGACGAGACGCGCAAGACTTTTCGCCTCGGCTACGCGCCCGACAGTTGGGACGGCCTCGGCTCCTACCTGAAACGCAGAGGGGCGACCGCAGCGCAGATCGAGCGGAGCGGTCTGGTTGTCAAGAAAGATGCGGGCGGATTTTATGATCGCTTTCGCGGGCGCGTGATCTTTCCGGTGCTCGATGCGCAGGGGCGCGCGGTCGCGTTTGGCGGACGCGTGATGGGCGCGGGCGAGCCGAAGTATCTCAACTCGCCGGAGACTGCGGCCTACACGAAGGGGCGACACCTCTACGGTTTGCACCAGACGCGCGACGAGATCAGGCGCAAGAAGTTTGCCATTTTGGTCGAGGGTTATCTCGATCTGATCATCCCTTACCAGTTCGGCGTGCAGAACGCGGTGGCGAGTCTCGGCACGGCTCTGACGCCGGAACAGGCGAAGCTTCTGGGGCGGTTTGCGCGTCGCGTGGTGGTCAATTATGATGGTGACAGGGCTGGCGTCTCGGCTGCCAAGCGCGCGATTGAAACTCTCCTCGCAGAAGATTTTGACATCAAAGTGCTGGTGCTTCCCGAAGGCGCAGACCCCGACGAGTTCATCAAGGCGGCGGGCGTCGAAGCGTATAATGAGCGACGCGGCGCGGCGCTCCCACACATACAATTCGTGCTCGATCAAGCGATGCGGAATCGCAACCTACGTCGCCCGGCGGATAAGGCCGAGGCCGTCGAAGAGGTGCTCCCGTTCGTTCGCGCGGTGCGTAACCGGATTCAGAAGCGCGAATATTTCGACATGACGATGGACGCTTTGCGCATCGAAGAACCCGCGCTCCGGCGCGAACTCTGGCAGACGATTGCGAAGCCGAACCCGACGGCGCAGAGCGGCGCGGACGCTTCCGCAGCGTTGCAGGATAAGGTGGTGCGCGCCGAGAGCGTGCCGCTCACCGTGGCCGAACAACGCCTGCTCGAACTGCTCGTGCACGACGCGGAACTCAGGCGCATCCTGCTGCCGAAGATCGTGCCGGACGATTACGAAGACCTGCCGACCGCCCGCGTCTATCGCGCGCTCGCGGAGATCGAAGCGGCGGGCGCGGAAGTTGACTTCGGCACTCTCGGCGAACGCACGGAAGGCGACCCCGTGGCCTCCGATCTCGTGCCGCTCCTCCTGATGAGCGAACCGGCGCGCGACGAAGGCGAAGCGACCGACGAAGTGCTCGCCGAAGCCGAAAGTTGCCTGCTCACGCTCAGGCTGATGCGCGTGGAGCGGCGTCTGAAAGACTTGGCGTTGGAGATCGCCGCCGCCGAGCGCGCGGGCGACAACGAGCGACGTGACGCGCTCGTGATGGAGAACCTGACGTGGACGAGACGCCGGAGCGCGCTCGTTCAACGCTCGTAAGAAAGCGGTGCGGGGAGTAACTCTTTTGAATCCATCAGGGGTGTAGAAAATTGGTTAGCATGGAAGAGAAAGATCAGGACGACGTGGTGCAACGCCTGTTGGAGTTGGGCAGCGACAAGAAGTACTTGACGTTTGACGACCTCAATCGCGAGTTGCCCGACAGCCTCGTCTCGCCCGACGACATCGAGGATGTCCTGCAAAAGTTGGACGGCGCAAACATCATCGTCGCCGATTCCGACGAACGCCTCATCGAACAGGCCGCACAGTCGTCCGTCGCCTCGCCCGAAGACGAAGAACCGGCGGACGAGGAAGAAGTGAATCTCGACCTGTCGGCAGGGATGCTCGACAAGACGAACGATCCCGTGCGTCTCTACCTGCGCGAGATGGGCGTCGTCCCGCTCCTCACGCGCGAGGGCGAAGTCACCATCGCCAAACGCATCGAGCGCGGGCAGATCAGGACTCGCAAAGCCATCTCGCGTTCGCCCATCGCCGTCAGCGAACTCCTGCGCATCGGCGACGATCTGGAAGCGTTGAAGATCAGCATCCGCGATGTCGTGACCTTTGCCGAGCAGGCCGAGTTGGCGGGCGTGGAAGACAAGGCCGAAGAGTATTACCAGTGGACGGCTGAAGGCATCAACAACATCCGCCGCCACTTCAAAGCCGGACTCAAAGAGTGGGAACGCCTGCGCGCCGAACAGAAGCTCGCGCGCGGCAAGGAGGCGAAGAAACTTCTGCGCCTGAAACGCAGGGTCGCGCGCACGCGCCTTGAGATCGCGCAGGAGATCGGTCAACTGAACTTAACCGAGCGCGCACGCCAGCGCATGATCGGGGCGATCCGCGCCGTCGCCAGGGAGATGCGCGCCGCCGAACGCGACATAGACAAGTACACGGAGCGGCTCGGCAAACGACGCCTCAAGCCGGAAGAGGAGCGCGACTACAAGCGGCACATCGCCTCCGCCAGACGCAAGCTCCAGCAGATCGAAGCGGAGACGCTCATCTCGCCCGTCGAGATCAAGCGTTCGCTGCAAACGATCATCGCGAGCGAACACGAGACGGGACAGGCCAAGCGCGAACTGATCGAAGCGAACCTGCGTCTCGTCGTCTCGATTGCGAAGAAGTACACGAATCGCGGCCTCCAGTTTCTCGACCTCATTCAGGAGGGCAACATCGGCTTGATGAAGGCCGTGGATAAATTCGAGTGGCGGCGCGGCTACAAGTTCTCGACCTACGCGACGTGGTGGATTCGACAGGCGATCACGCGTGCGATTGCCGATCAGGCGCGCACGATTCGCATCCCCGTCCACATGATCGAGACGATCAACAAACT
>DASWNS010000593.1:0-6452 GCA_036399115.1 Pyrinomonadaceae bacterium
ATGGCAGTGGTGATCCCTGCGCCTTTGAACGGTCGCAGCCAACCCGTCGCATCCCCCACGGCGACGAAACGATCCCAGTAGACATTGCGCGCGTGGCGCACGGGCGCACGCCCTTCGTAGAAGTCGAGTTTCTGCAAATCGAAGCGCGGCAGCAGAGCGCGCACTTTCGGGTGCAGGAGAAAATCTTCCATATCAATCGAAGTGACGCGCCGCCCCATGATGTTGACGAGCACGTGCGTCGCCTTCGGCGTGATCGCGCCGAACTCGATGCGCGGAAGTTGACGCAGGAGGAAGGCGTGTATCTCGCCGTGCAGGCGACGCTCGATGTAGCGTTCGTCGCAGGGCAGACGGATGATGATCGAGTGCATCGTCTCGCGCGGGCGGCGGTAAGCGTGCGCGCGCGGGCTGGCCTGTTCGAGCACGGAGAGCAACCCGTCGTCCAGACCGCAGGCGGCGACGATCATGTCCGCCGAGCGCGACGCGCCTTCGGAATAGACGCGCACGGGATGTTCGAGATTGTCCGGGTAAAATTCGAGTCCGGTGACGCGGTCGCGCACGACCCGCGCCCCGGCCTCTTCGGCGCGTTCCAGCAATAGTTGATCAAACTCGGAGCGCGACACCATGAGCGCGGGTTCTTCCCTGAGCGGCGCGCGCAGTTCGATGTCGTTGTGATCGCTGTGGAGGCGAAAACCTTTGATCGTGCGTTTGATGAGCGCGGCGGGAAGTTTGAGTCGCAAATGCTCGCGCAGGAGTTCGGCGGTGGGCGGCACGAGCACGCCCATGCAGGGGTTGTGCTGGCGCGGGAAACGCTTCGGCTCGTAGATGTAGACGCGCAGGTTCAACCCGCGCTTTTTCGCCTCCTGTAACAGGCGGACCGCGCACGACGCGCCGCCGGGTCCACCGCCGATGACGACCACGCGCGACTCGTCGCGCAGTTGCAGGCCACGCACGCGCAGAGGCTCGCTCCGCGTCACTTTCGTCCGCACATGATCGAAGAAGAGCATGCTGGCATGGCTCGCCATGCGCGCGGCGAGCCGTGGATGGAGGGCGCGCAAGAGTATGCGCTTGTAGGGTTGGTCGCCCGTGAAGGCGGCGAGCAGCGCGTCCGAGAGAAGCGCGCCCCGCTGCGGTGGCGGCGCGGGCGGCGCGGCGTTATCGGGCTGCCGCTGCGCAGTTCTGGCTTTGCGTTCGGCTTGCAGCACGGCGAAATAGACGGGAGCGATCAGGGGGTGCGGGAAGATGCGGTCGTAGATCTCGAAGAGCGCGCGCCCGTAGAGGTTGTCGCGCCCGAAGACCTGCCCGCAACGACGCCAGAAGTGCTCTTCAAAATCGCGCGCCGTGATGCCGTGATTGACGACGCAATCCGCTGCGAGTCTGGCCGTAACGAGCGCGCTCTCGACGCCGTTCTTCAAATAGCGCGAGTCCGATGCGTCGCCGACGATGCAGAAGCGGTCGCTGTAGGGCAGTCGTGCCGCGCCGACGGCGACGCGCGGATGGCAGTGGCAATCGAGTTTCCAATCCGGGGGCAGATAATCGCGCATGTAGGATTCGCGCAGGAGCCTCTCGGTGGAGACGACATCCACGTTCTCGCCGATGGCCGTGACGGTGACGTGCTCGCCTTTCGGGATCAGAGCGACGTAGCGCACGTCCGCTTGCTTGAGGACGAAGAAATGTATGAGCTTACCCAGACGCTCGCGCTGAAACTCTTCGGAGACGCGCGCTTCGATCACGCACGTCTTCCACGTCGGCGGCGGTTGATAGCCGTAGATGAGGCGCGCGCCGAGTTGCGAGTTGACGCCGAACGCGCCGACGACCAGATCGTATTCCTCGCGTCCGCCTTCATGCGTGCGAATGGCGGGACGCTCTGCGAGCGTGGCGGGCACGTCGATGTCGTGTACGTTCTGCGCGATGTGCTGTGCGCCGAGTTTGAGGGCTTGATCGAGCAGGAATTGATCGAAGCTGCGCGCGCCGTCCGGGTGTTCCGTGCTGACGGGTCCTGCGCCGCGATAGACGCCGTAAATTTTCCGCCCCGGAACATTTTCCAGACGCGCCGAGGCATCCTGATAATGCACGGCGTAGCCTTCGAGTTCGTAGTGGATAACCTCCGCAGGGATGTTCGTCGTCGCGTGCTCGATCTCTTCGATGAGGTTGTGGCCGACGGCTCCGGCGCACATGTTGCAGCCGGGCGCGCCCTTGCGTGCGAAGTTTTTGCCGTCGTAGATGCAGACTTGGAGGGAGAGTCCGAGCGAGCGTGCGCGGCGCAGCAGTTCGATGGCGAAGAACGAACCGGCGGGACCTGCGCCCACTACCGCGATGCGGCTCCCTGACGTGAGATAGGTCGGCTGCGACATAACACCTCGCGCACCTCACACGCTACCTTTGACGAACGGGCGGAATTTAGACGAAGGGAAGACAGACGCCCGGACGCATGCGGCGGGGGAAGACGCTCCGACTCGTCAGCCGACGCGTTAAAAATTCAACCTGCTGCTTTCAATCTCAGTGCTTTCAATCTTACGTCAAAGCATAGGCGTACGCCGGAAAGCGTGTCAACAGCGAGGCCGCGCGAAACAGATCGCCGCGCCGCTTTGCGCCTGCAATATAATCCTGAACGGAACAGACGCCCGCGCCGCCTGCGCAGCAGAATGCACTTTAGACGCTTGCGGCTGCACGGCAAGAGGAGGCCAATGAATGATCATTGTTCGCGCTGAAACTTCGAAAGACATTGAGGCCGTGCGCCGGGTCAACCAGTTGGCGTTCGGGCGGGCGGAGGAAGCGAATCTGGTTGACGCGCTGCGTCTGGCGGCTCACCCGTATATCTCGCTCGTGGCCGAGACGGGAGGGCGGGTGGCCGGGCACATCTTCTTCAGCCCCGTCACGATTGAGACGGAAGTTCGCGCCCCTGCGATCTTCGGGCTTGCACCGATGGCGGTCTTGCCTGAGCACCAGAATCAGGGCATCGGTTCGCGTCTGGTGCGTGAAGGCTTGAACGAGTGCCGGAGGATCAGCGTCGGCGCGGTGGTCGTCTTGGGACATCCCGCATACTACCCGCGTTTCGGTTTCGTTCCGGCCAGTTCAAAAGGGTTGCGCTGTGAGTATCCGGTGCCGGACGAAGCCTTCATGGTGACGGAGTTGACGCCCGGCGAACTGCCGTCGCAAGGGCTGGTAAAATATCATCCTGAGTTTGGCAACGTCTGAGGCTTTGACTCGCGTGTGTCGGCTGGCGTCCGGCGACGGGCGATTGACGGAAGGAGAAAAATGTTTGTTGCCTTGTATCGTTGGAAGTTGAGAGAGGGAGAGGAGCAGAGGTTTCGCGAAGGCTGGCGCAGGCGCACAGAGGAGATTTACCGGAAGTGCGGCAGCTTCGGCTCTCGCCTGCACCGTGCGGAGGACGGGACGTGGGTGGCCTACGCGCAGTGGCCTGACAGGCGACACTGGGAAGCGGCGCGACAAGTCGGCGTCACAGACACGCAAGCTCCTGCGATGATGAAGGAGAGCATCGAAGTGTCGTATCCGGAGATGCTGCTGGAGGTGGCGGACGACCTGTTCAAACCGCGCGGCTGTTTAGAGACGGGGGAATAGTTGCGCGGTACTTTTATTTGTGAAAGGTCGTTCGGGAAACCGCCTGTGAACAGTGAGGGAACAAATCCATCGGCGCGGTGTCTAGTAACTGCTCGTCTAACTTTTTGGTGCGGGGAGGCTCGTCGTAATGGCACTCGCGATTCTCAACATTCTGGTAGCGTTGTTTCTAGGCTACGGCGCGGTGGAGGAGTTTTGGGTGAGAGGCGTGCGGGGCGGTGAGTTGCAACCGCTCGTCGTCGGGCTGGTGGGGGCGTCTGTGAGCGTGCTGCTCGCGCTGGCGGGCGTCGGGCTATGGCGTCTCTGGCCGAACGCACGCGGGCTGGCCGTCGCGGCAGCCGTCCTCTCAATCCTGTTCCACGTCTATGCGGCCTTCCCGCCGCACCGCAACGTGGGAATTTTAGTCTTGCTCGTCGGCGCGGGTTATGGATTGATCTTACTGTGCATCACGCTCACACAGGCGACGCGCAAAGCGCAGGCGGCCTAAGCTCACATGGCGGGCGGGGGCTTGCGGCGCGAGTTCGAGGTTCAAGTCGTGAAGATGGAAACGGGGACTCTGATAAAAGAGTCCCCGTTCCCTGTTTAGCTCAACGTGTAGTCCGGCGGGGTTGATCAATCAGCCGCCGTCGCTTGCTGCGGCGAAGTTTCGACGCTGCCGCCGCCTCCGATGCCTTCGGCGACGCGTCGCCCGTAGTCTTCATCACATTTGGTGAGCAGAGAGATCATGCGTTCCTGTATGTCCGGGTTGCACTGTTTGAGCGCGCTCGCGAGATTGTTGACGAGATCGTCGCGTTCCCAATCTTCCATCGTGCGGTAACGCTCGCCCGCCTGTTTGTAATCGTTCGTCCGGCTGATCTTTTGCCGGACGACCGCGCCCTGCACGTAAGGGGCGTGCTCTTTGCCCGCGCGCTGCGCTTCCTGTAGCCCGCCGCGACTGCTCGGCTCGTAGTTGACGTGCGGATTCTCGCCCGCCTCGTTGCCGTCCACGAAATAGGCCATCTGGCCGTCGCGCTGGTTCGTAGCGACGTGCTTCTTGGGACGGTTGATCGGCAGTTGCAGGTAGTTTGTGCCGACGCGATAACGCTGCGTGTCGGAATAGGAGAACGTGCGCCCTTGCAGCATCTTGTCGTCGGAGAAGTCGAGTCCATCAACTAAGACGCCCGTGCCGAAAGCTACCTGTTCAACTTCCGCGAAATAGTTTTCGGGGTTGCGGTCGAGCACCATGCGACCGACGGGCAACATCGGGAATTGCACCTCCGGCCAGATTTTCGTGTCGTCGAGCGGGTCGAAATCGAGTTCCGGGTGCTCGTCGTCCGACATGATCTGCACGCGCAGTTCCCATTCGGGGAAGTCGCCGCGCTCGATGACGTCGAATAAATCTTTCGTCGCGTGGTTGAAGTCGCCTATCGCATCGGCCTCCGCCTGCGTCAAAGAGCGCACGCCCTGCTTCGGAATCCAGTGATACTTGACGAGCACGCCCAAGCCCTCGGAGTTCACCATCTTGTAGGTGTTGACGCCCGCGCCTTCCTGCTCTCGATAGTTGGCCGGGATGCCGCGCGGGCTGAAGAGCCACGAGATCATGTGCATGGATTCGGGCGTGAGACTGATGAAGTCGAAGATACGATTCGGGTCTTGGCGGTTCGTCACGGGGTCGGGCTTGAAGGCGTGAACCACATCGGGGAATTTAAGAGGGTCGCGGATGAAAAACACTTTCAGATTGTTGCCGACCAAATCCCAGTTGCCGTCTTCGGTGTAGAACTTCACGGCGAAGCCGCGCGGGTCGCGCAGGTTTTCCGGCGAGTGACCACCGTGAATGACGGTTGAGAAGCGAACGAAGACCGGAGTTCTCTTGCCCTTCTCCTGAAACAATTTCGCGCGTGTGTAACGGCTCGCGGGTTCGCTGCCGATGCGCCCGTAAGCCTCGAAGTAGCCGTGCGCGCCCGCGCCGCGCGCGTGGACGACGCGTTCGGGGATGCGCTCGCGGTCGAAGTGCGTGATCTTCTCAAGGAACTGGTAGTTCTCCAGCACCGTCGGGCCTCGCTCGCCGACCGTGCGCGTGTTTTGATTGTCGTAGACGGGATGCCCCTGCCGGTTCGTCAACTCGGGCTGCTCTTTCGCGCCGCCCGTCACTCCGGGCTTCGTGCCGCCGCTCTTTTCCTCACTCATTAGTTCTCTCCTTTCGCCAGGCGATAGTAATAATTACTATTGCTCTGTTGTCAAAAAAAAATTTTACCGGCGGCAATCACGGCAACGGCCTAAGATTTCCAAACGGTAGTCGTGCACCTCAAAACCCGCCTGCGGCTTCACACGTTCCAGCCATGCAGAGCCTTTCACGGCGTCAAGGTCCCAAACTCTGCCACACTCTAGACAGCGTGTGTGGTAATGATGGTCGGTGCGGATATCGTAGCGTGCGGAAGCGTCGCCGTAGGTGAGTTTCGATACCACCTCGCACTTGATGAGAGCTTCGAGATTTTTGTAGACGGTCGCCAGACTGATGCGTGGAAGTTTCGGCTTGATGGCGAGGTAAATCTCTTCGGCGGTCGGGTGATGCTCGACGCCGCTCAGATAATCGAAGACGGCGGCGCGCTGCGATGTAAGGTGCACGCCCTTCTCGCCGAGTGTCTGCCGCAAGGCTTCGCGCTCGCTTATTTTCTTCTTTGCAGTCAAACCTTGAACCGTCCATTTCGTCGCAAACTGCGCCCATCATGGATCACGACGCCACGAAAGTCAATCATAATTATTGTTTTCAAAACATGCCCCCGGCGACGCGTGCGGAAGCGCACAGGAAGACGCTTCGCCCGTCATGCGCGCTGAGCGTTATACTTCCGCAGCACGTTCGCCGAATCTTTAGCCGGGAATTATTGTGAAATGAGAAA
>DASWNS010000594.1:0-4052 GCA_036399115.1 Pyrinomonadaceae bacterium
CTGGAAAAGGATGTCATCATCATCGGCGGCGGCGCGGCGGGGCTTTTCTGCGCGATTGAAGCGGGGAAGCGCGGGCGCAGTGTGCTGGTCTGCGAGCACGCGGGACAGGTCGGAAAAAAGATCGCCATCTCCGGCGGCGGGCGTTGCAACTTCACCAATCTCCACACGAGCGCGAGCAACTTCATCTCCGCCAACCCGCACTTCGCCAAGTCCGCGCTCGCGCGCTACACGCCCGCCGACTTCATCGCGCTCATCGAACGACACGCCATCGCTTATCACGAAAAAAAGCTCGGCCAGTTGTTCTGCGACGGCAGTTCGCGCCAGATCATCAACCTGCTGCTCGCCGAATGCAGCGAGGCGCAGGTGGAGATTCGTTGCAACTGCCGCGTGCTGCGCGTGGAGCGTGGCGACAAATTTCTGTTGGAGACTGATCAGGGAAGTTTCGCTTCCCGCTCGCTCGTCATCGCCACCGGCGGCCTCTCCATCCCGCAACTCGGAGCCACAGACTTCGGCTACCGTATAGCGCGCCAGTTTGATCTGCGAATCGAACCGACCAGACCCGCGCTCGTGCCGCTAACGTTGCCCACCGAAACGCAGACGCGCCTCGTCGCCCTGAGCGGCGTTTCACTCGACGCCATCGCACGGGCGCGCGAGGCCGAGTTTCGCGAAAACATTCTCGTCACACACAGAGGCTTGAGCGGTCCGGCGATCCTGCAAGTCTCTTCCTACTGGCAACCCGGCGAAGTTATCCGTCTCAATCTCTTGCCCGGCGCGGACGCGCTGGAGTTACTGCTCGCACAACAACATTCGGAGATCGAGTTGGCGAATCTGCTCGGACAGTATTGGCCGCGCCGCTTCGCGCAGGAGTGGTGCAAACTCTACGCGCCTTCCAGACCGCTCAACCGTTTCACCGAGCGCGAACTCGACGCGCTGGCGCAGAGACTTCAAAGCTGGGAAATAACTCCGGCGGGAACGGAAGGCTACAAGAAAGCGGAAGTGACGGCGGGCGGCGTCTCGACGGGCGAGCTATCCTCGCGCACGCTTGAGGCGAAGCGCGTGCCCGGCCTCTACTTCATAGGCGAAGTGTTGGACGTGACGGGTCAACTCGGCGGTTATAATTTTCAATGGGCGTGGGCTTCGGGTTACGCCGCCGGGCAGTTTGTTTAGTCGGAGTTATTAGGAATTATTCGGGCGGCTTTCCCTGTCGCGCCCGCTGCCCGTCAGCCAGTAAGCCCATGCGATGAACACGGCTTGCAGCGGTAGCCGGAGCCATAGAGCGACGGGCGGGAGGTCTGGGAAAAGTTGCGGGTTGAACGCCATGTAGAGGTTTGCGGGAAACACCGCACAGAGCAACGCGATCAAACCCCACGCCGCGACGCGCGCGTACTTTGGGACGAACAGCAACAGGCCGAAAGCCACTTCGAAGCACCCGCTCAGGTAGATGAGGAAGAGATGCCAGGGCAGGTAAGGCGGCATCATCCGCAGGTAGAATGCAGGGTTGATGAAGTGGTACAGCCCGGCCAGCACAAACAAGAGGCCGAACAAATATCTCGACGGGAGTTTTAGCGTTCGCATGTATCTGATGCAAATATTACTGCCGCTCTATGATAACGAAGGGCGTGCTTTTGAACTTCAAAGTTATGATCGCGTGCGGAATGAATTGACGAAGAAATTTAAGGGCGTCACGGCCTTTCACAATTCGCCTGCGGAAGGCGTCTGGAAGCAGGGCGGGGAAGTGAGCCGCGACCGCCTGGTCATCTTCGAAGTCATGTCGGACGAACTTGAGCGCGATTGGTGGACAGAGTATCGCACGGAGTTGGAGACGCGTTTCCGCCAAGAGCGGATGGTGGTCCGCGCCATCCTGATCGAACTGCTTTGACCGGGCAGCCTTCCGCCGCGAGTCTCTATGGTCTTGAGTGCATGTCTATCACGCGCTCGATGGCGCGGCGGCACACGGCGCAGAAAGCGTCCGTGCGCGTGAACATGATGCAATCTACCTGCGGACGATAAAAACCCTTCGCTTCATAGTTTGCGCCCTCGAACGCGCCGACGCGGTTGGCATATTTCCCGCGCGCAAACAGCTCCTTCTCGTGCGCGAGTTCTTCGCGAAAGAGCGCGTCCATCTCCTGTTCGGGTCGGTTCTGGCTTCGTATCTCGCGCCTGCGTCTCTGTATCTCGCGGGAATAACTTTCAAAAGCCTCTTTCTCCCACGGAGTCGGCAGAGGCGTGTCGGGGCTAACGAGGTCTTTCCATTTCAAGTTCTTAGGATCGAGCAGTGCGGTAACGTTCGGCTCCCACGGCTCGATGCGTTCGGTCGCAGGGGCATAGGCCACCGCCGACGTGTAATACTCGTCGGCGAGCGCGGCGAAGTGATGGCCGAACTCATGTACGAAAACATAGTCCGACCATGCGCTGTCGGCGGCGACCGTGCCGTAGAGGTTGAAGATTCCGCCGCCGCCGTAGGTGCGATTGTTGGCGAGAATCTCTACGAAATCATAGGGAGCGAAAGAGGCCGTGCGGCGAAAGGCTTGGTTGTCGAAGGTGAGCACGTATCTTTCCGAGCCGAAGGCGTCGTAAGTTGCGCCAAGCGGCGAGTCGCGATGCACGCCCGTCGAGGGGCGCGAGATGCCGGACTCGCTGGCCGCAGGGCTGAGCGCCCAGACGTTGAAGTCCTTGCGCCGTTCTTTGAAAGGCGAAGTCTGAAACAGCGTGGCCGTCAGACGCCGCGCGTCGCGTTCGAACTTGGCCGTCTCCGCCGCCGTGTAGCCGTCGCCGAGGATCAAGAGATCGACTTTCAAAGACGGCTCGCCGTTGCGCTCGATCTCAAGCACGCGACCGGGCGGAGCGATCTTTGCGTTGGAGACGAAAATGTTTTGCGGATCAACTGTCGTCGTCCAGATTTCACGGAACGAATTTTTGGCGTCGCGCTTCTTTAACAGGATTTGGACGGGCGCGTCGGGCGCGGGAAACCTGAGCGACTCCTGAAAGGTGCGATTGACGGTCTTGGCCTCGTCCGTCGTTTCCCACTCGCCGTAAATTGAAGCGAACCCGCGCGAGTACAACAGCCGGTTGGTTTTCTGCTCCCTGACTTCGAATAGATACTTGCCGAGGTTCGTCTCGTCAATAGCGCGCCTCGGATTGCCCGGCCAGGGGAGCGGTTCGATCACGATTCTATCCACGCTGAACAATTCCTGCGCGGCGTTGCCCGTATGATAGAAGTCGAGCCGCATGGTCTTCGGTGCGGCGAAAGTTTTCAGCGAACAGACCGTCAACAGGATCGCGAGCCACAAAATTCTTTTCATAAGCCTCTCTCGAATTTCTGATCCGAACTACGACGCACACGCGCCGCTCGCGCGCACATAAAATCCCACACAACCTCTTACCGGCAACACAGAATAACCGAAGACGCCTCCCGCTACATAAGCCCGCCACACAGCAACACATCCTCAGGCGTCCGATAACACCTGAGGATGATCTGGCGAGAAGAGTTTCAGTTCACTATTGGGATACAATGCTTCGACAGCTATGCAGAGCCTTACTCTAAACACGCAGGGAACACGCGACGAGCCACTCGATCCGGCGGCGGAAGTGGCGCGTCTTGAGACGCTCTTGTCCGAGCGGCAACTCGAACTCACAACGCTGCAAGAAGAGATGCACAAGTTCAAGGCGCGCTACACGCAGATCGTCGGCAGTCGTCTGGCCGAACTGGCAGAGGTCGAGCAGGCCATCAGGGAGGCCGAAGCACGCCTCCACGGCGCGCCTGAAGATGAGCCGGTCGAAGGGGAACCCGGCGGCGCAACTAAAACGGGCAAGGCCGCGACGGCGGAGACGTTGGCCTTGGGAAACAGCCTGCGCAAACTCTTCTGGTCGGTCGCAAAACTCTTCCATCCAGACCACGCCTCCGACGAATCAGAAGCCAGACGCCGCCATCAAATCATGGTGGAAGCCAGCCGCGCCTACCGCGAGGGCGACGCGGAAAGTCTAAGCACGCTGCTCGGCGACGAAGAACTGCAATTCTATTGCACCGGCACGCAAGCCAACGCCCCGGAAGA
>DASWNS010000595.1:0-2676 GCA_036399115.1 Pyrinomonadaceae bacterium
GCACTCTGGCCGGAGATGATCGCACGCTGCTGGGCACACATCTTGACGAGTGCCTCGGTTGCGCGTGTGTGCGCGACGAGATTCGTACCATCGTGACGACGGCGGCGGAGAGCCGCGAGCATTTCGTCGCACCGCCGAACGAGCGCGCCCTGTGGCTGCGCGTGCGCAACACCATCGAAGCCGAACTCACGGCGCAGCAGCGTGCGATTGCGGCCAACTCCTTCAAGGCCGAGAGCGCGCACGAGAATTTTTTATCGCGCTTGATGAATAAGCGCTGGGCTTTGTCTCTGCCGCAACTGACGGCTGCCGTGGTCGCCATCGTCATCGGCGTCTCGGTCATCACCACCGTCGGCATGCAGCGTCTGGCGGCGGGCGAAGGCGGCGCAAAGCCCGTGGCGGATGTGAAGTCTCCGCCGCGACTCAATTCGGATCAGATGATCGCTATCGAGTATTTAATGCAGCGCGTGGAAGAGCGCAAGAGCCGTTGGAACCCGCGCATGCGCGAAGCCTTCGACCGCAACCTCGGCATCATCGACGCGACGGTCAGCGATTCGCTCAAGGAACTCAAGGAAAGCCCGCACGATGAGATTTCCGAAGAAGCCTTAAACGCCGCGCTCCGCGACAAGATGGAATTGCTGCGCGAGTTCTCCGAACTGTAAGATTGCATTTCGCGTGTAAGCGACATTTCCCGCGCTGACGCCGTAGCGACACCCCGACCAGCGAGAGATTTAGAGATTGATGAAGAAGACGCAGTTGATTCCTCACATGCCCGCCGCAGTGTGCGATGCCGCGACGGATGGGTCGGGGCGTGCGATGCGACGGCCTCTACTCGTGGCCTGCGCCGCCGCGCTCCTGCTGTTCGTCCTCTCGCCGACCGCCACAACTTTCGCGCAACACAAATTCTCCAAGACTTACCCGGCGCGCCGCAACATACGTCTGCAACTCAACAATCGTTCGGGCACGATTGAAGTCGTCGGTTGGCATCGCAACGAGATCAAAATCTCCGCCGACATGGAAGCGCCCGCCGCGCGCTTCACGCCCATCCTGACGGGCGACGGCCTCGTGATCGACGTGATGAACGACACGCGCGGGCGCGAAGATGTCGGCGATGTCAACTTTCGGATTCAAGTGCCGTCCGAATCCACGGTCGATCTCGAAACCAAGCGCGGCAACATCATCGTGCATAACGTGCAGGGCGCGATGGTGCGTGCCGTCGTGACCACCGAAGGCGACATCAACCTGACAGGCATCCGCGCCCATCGCGTGATGGCTTCCATCATCAGCGGCAACATCCTGTTCGACGCAGACCTCATGCGCGGCGGCATGTACGAACTCAAGTCCACACAGGGCGACATCAACCTGCGCATCAACGCAGGCTCCGGCTTCACCCTGACGGCGACCGCGCCGCGCACGCGCAACATCAATCTCGGCGACTTCGCCGGGCGGGGCAGTTGGGACTTTCAGAGCAACAACCGCCGCGTCGTCGGCAAAGTGGGCGACGGCGGCGCGATCTTGAACACGACGAACCTGCGCGGCTCCATCATGTTCGTCTCGCGCTGAGCGATAGACTCCTGCACGCGCTAAGCACGCGCGCGCTGCGACCGTTCGACGCTCCCCGCATCTTCTCTTCGAGGCACACGCTCCTTTTGCATCAACACTCAAACTTCTACGCCGTCTCCGGCTCACGCGCACCTTCAAGCGCGCAGCTAACGCGCGCTTCTCTTTTTGTCATCCTTTTGTCCCTGCTGCCCTGCTTCCTCTTCTTCTGCGCCGCCCAAGCACAAGCGCAATCGCAAAGAAACAGGGGAACGGCAAGCGTCGCACCCACGCCGACGCCCGCGCCTGCGCCGCAACTCACGCGTAGTTCCACGCGCCAGGAAACGCGTCGCTTCGGCTACGGCGGCACGCTCACGATCTACGGCGCGCCGGTCGGCTCGCTCTCCATCGAAGCGTGGGGGCGCAATGAGGTGGAGATCACCGCCGAGATCGAACTCAAAGGCGGCACGGAAGAAGAACTCGCCGCGCTCGCCGCCGTCAACAATTTCGTGCTCGACGAAGACGGCTCGCACCTCACGCTCGTCACCACCGGCACGCACGACCGCAAGTTTATGAAACGCGCGGCCAAAGATTTCTCCAAAAAACTTCTCACGCTGCCGTGGAAAATAGACTACCGCATCCGCGTCCCCGCCCAGATCGATCTGGAAATTTACGCCGGGCGCGGCGCGCTCGACATCAGCAATACCGACGGCGCGATCAGTCTCAACGCGGGAGAGAGCCAGGCCGCCTTTAGGCTCGGCAGCGGCGATGTCGTCTCCACAATCGCGGGCGGCTCCGTCTCTCTGCGCGTCCCGGTCAACAGTTGGCGCGGGCGCGGCGCGTCCATACGCCTCGGTCGCGGCGACTTCAACATCGAACTTCCCGCCAACTTCAGCGGCGACATCGACGCCACGGTGCTGCGAGCCGGTCGCATCGAAAATAACCATCCCGCCCTCGCCCAGCGCGCAGGCGTCGCCTCCAACGCGCGTCAACTCCGCGCCCGCGCCGGAGCCGGAGGTGCAACCCTCCTCTTCGAGATCGGCGACGGCGTCATCCGCATCAACAAAGCGAGCGGCGACAAGTGACAAGCAGAGCCGCGAAACCGTGAATCGTGAATCGTAAATCGTGAATAGAAGTGAA